>CAISTO010000198.1 GCA_903888395.1 uncultured Bacteroidota bacterium
ATATCTTGCTGTATCTATATAACCTGCCTGACGGAAATAGCCGGGTTGTAAAGGGTTTTCGCCTGGGAAATCCCAGAAAACCCTGCTTTGGAAACTTGATGTATTGATTAAAGTTGCAGGACTATTGATCCAAACGGTATCGGGTGCGTAAAAATTAGCAATGGGTGGTTGAGGTGGACCCGCAGCTTGTGCTTCTATGATTTCAATTTCTCTAAAATTAACATTTGAACTTTGCGCACCTATTACAACTATATCAATAATTCTTACCGCTGAAGCAGTAGCTATTGGGAAGTTAATATCATATATACAAACACCAGTTGATTGAGTAAAAGTTGAATGATTTACCCAAGCACTTCCGTTAAATATTTGAATGGTTCCACCACCTAAAAATCTTGTGTTGTCTTGGGCTACATGAATCGTCATTTTATTAAACGATTTTACTGAGCTCCATGTAAATGCTATAAAAACTGCTGAACCAGGATTAGAAGCTGCAGAGGTGATCCACATTTGCTGAGTTCCACAAGTTCCCAATGATAAATCGTTTAGTGTGGTACACGCTCCCGTATTACATGTACTTGCAGTTGGGGTTGCAAGCGGTGCAATGTTTGTTTGAGACTTTGCCATTGCAAAGCACAAAAAGAAGAAGAATAAAAGTAGATTTTTTTTCATTTTTATGTGTATTTTTAGTTGTTTTCTAAATTCAAATATATTAATGTTTTTAACAAATCAAAACTTTGATGAATTTTGTAACAATACGTTTGGTTATTGAGATTGGTTGGTTGTAAATAAACAAAATATAGATTTTCTTTAACAAACTTTGTCAAAGTCTTGAACTTTGTCAAAGTTTAAATACAAAAAAACCGACTCTTTTTGAGGAGTCGGTTTTTTTAAACCTAAGCCATCGCTTATGCGATGGCTTAGGTAAACTTTAAGGTTATTATTTAATAATCGTAAATGATTTGCTGAAAACTCCTTTTGCAGTATTCATTCTAATAAAATATAATCCATTGCTTTGGTTTGTTAAATCAAATACGTTTTTAGATTGTAATTGATTTTCAAACTTAGCTACTAATTGACCTGTTACATTATAAACTTCAGTAGAGTAAATATCAATTGTGTTGATAATATCTACATTCAATAAACCTTTACTTGGTGAAGGATAAATATTGAAGAAGCTTTCAAATTGATTTTCATATAAACCAGTATTACAAACTTTAGCCAATACATTAACCTGACGAGTAACAGTTAAAGAGCGGTTTCCTGAAGGATCAGTCACTACATAAGTTACAGGATAAACTCCTGGTACATCATTGCGTAAATTTGAAATGTCAGATATTACTGAGCCTTTTAAATTAGTATAATAATTATCTTGAACGTTAAATCCTGGCTCTTGGAATTCGCAGAAACGATTTAAATTCATTGGATCCGAACCTAATAAAGTAATCACAGGTTTACTGCGTTTCGAAATTTTGATGTAACGCATCATACTGTCTGAATTGCCAACACAATCAGTAACTACAAACTTAACTGGGAATATTCCTAATGTATCATTTCTTAACGTATTTGGAGTTCTAACAATTACCAATGTGTTACTTGAACAATAGTTATCAGTAGCTGTTACACCTGGAATAGTAAAGTTAGAGAATACTTCTACTTCTGTTATTAGATCTCCTGTTAACACAATTGTTGGTTTAACATAATCAGATACATCAACCGAAATTGTTAAAGTTGTTGCTGCATTTCCAGATGAATCGGTCACATTATAAACTACAAAGTATTTACCAATAATATTTGGATTAACTCCGCTGCTAAACAATACGCTGATTGATTTGTCGTAATTATCAGTTGCGCTGATTATTGCCAAAGGATTAAATACTGTATTGATTTGATGTTTGTATACAATTCCAACAAATTTTCTTGCAATTGTAGGTTTTGTTGTATCTCTTACTCTAACAATACGAGTTGCTCGTTTATTAAAATTAAAGGCATCTGTAATGCTATAAATAACTGTGTAATCTCCAACTTTATTCTTATTTATATTGCTAATTTTTATAACATTTGAATTAATGTTATTGCCATTATTATCTAATGCAGTATAACCTGGATCTTGAAAATCAGTTCCAACTTCCATTGTGTAAATTAATGATGGTGTTAATACCAAAACTGGACCAGTACTGTTTAACTCTACAATAACTGTTCTGTATAATGTATCAGAGGTATTTCCTGAATAATCTGTTACAAAATATTTAACATTATATACGCCAATATTAGCTGTATCTAATGTTGTGATTGTTTGAACTCTGCTGCTAACATCACCTTCTATGTTATCAATTGCGGTAACTCCTGGATCAACAAATGTCTTGTTTATCTCCGTTCTCAATATTGCTGTTCCATTTAAATTCATAGATGGTTTTACATCATCTTTTTTAATTGAAACATTGAAATCTTTGAACATTCCAATTACTGAATATAC
>CAISTO010000199.1 GCA_903888395.1 uncultured Bacteroidota bacterium
GGAAATCCTGATCTTTGGTTTTCAATTCTGGTAATAGAAGTATCGCCTTTTTCCCAAGTAGTTCCATTATAACGATTATAGCCAGTTCCTCTTCCTGTAAAAGGACTTCCATCTGATGAAGTAGTCCAAGTAGCACCTATTCTGTTGTTTGGCATTAATTGTAATCTTCTATAAATAGAACCATTTGTTTGTTGGTTATTGAATGTTTCTCCAATTTTATCATATTGAAAATTTCCTGTAATTGAATTAGAACCACTTGTTATAGAATTACATCCTGAGGTACATGAATTAAAACAAAAATTAGTTAAGGATATATCGGAACTTAGCACCAAACTTCTATTATTATTTACAGCACATGTACTAGGAATTATTTCATTGTCGGTTAAATTAATTCCATTGATAAATTTATATTCATAAACACCAGCAGGTAAATATTGTAACACTTCATAGGTATTAAATCTAAAATTTACCATGTTAGTTTTAGCCGCATTCCAACCTTGAAAATTCCCAGCCAAATGAACGCCATCTGGACTATTTGAGATTCCTTGCTGATTCAAATTTACAGCAAACCTAACGGCATATTTCCCAGTGGGGGCTGAAGCTGCATATTTTAATTCTACCAATGAGGTATCATTTGCAATAGAATCAATATAAAACCACCTGTTATCGTTGTTTAATCCATTATTAGCGTGGTTCACTTGATTAATGTTAGGAACTACTTCCTCATAACCCCATGCATTTCCATTTATTATTTTAAATTCAATGACTTGCTTAGCGGGAATTTCTAAAATGGTTCTATATTTATTTGCACCAATAGAAGTTAGCAAATTTGTAGCTGGATTCCATCCTTGAAAATTTCCAGCAATATGTACTCCATTTGAACTCACCGTTTGACCTGTCATGTCAACAACAAATGACACTTTTTTTCCCTGTAATTGAGGAATTATATTTACTTTATACCCTAAAATTTGAGATGAAATAGCGCCAAAAGAAACTGTATTAACTGTAATATTAATTACAATAGGATAAGTTCCAATGGGATCAGTGGCATTTGAAGATTGAATAATAATGCAACCTGAATTTAGTGCATTTATTATACCTGAGCTTGGGCTTTTAGAGTATGTAAAACTACTTGGCAAACCAGTAATCGAACCAACAGTAATTGAAGACAGTGCAGCCCCACTAATTGATGATGGAGTGAACAGCTGAATGACTGTTGAATAACTACTGTTACGAACAGCATTAGGCAAATTAGTTATGGTATCAGGGTATATTTGAGTTGATGAGTTTACCATAATGGTACCACATTGTGCCAACGAAACATTTGCAAATCCTATCATTGCAATTAATGTGTAGAGTGTGTTTTTTATTTTTGTTTTCATATATTTATTTTTTTAATTTCTTATTCTTTTACAAATTTAATTCTACTAGTTTCACCCTCTTTTTGAATGCTTAAAATGTATGCACCAGATTTAAGTTCACTCACTAAAATGGTATGCTCGTTAGTGGCACTTGTTATATTTTCTTCTAACATTTTTCTGCCAATCATATCGGTAATAATGATGTGTGCACCATTCAGTTTTTGATTGGTGCTAATAATCAATTCATTTTTGGCCGGGTTAGGGTAAACAGTGAATGAAAGTGCTTTTCCAATGTTTGAAATATTGCTTGAACCAATAGTAACATTTAACATGGCAGAATCGACACAACCAGCAGCACTGGTAACTTTTACTTTTACCATTCCTGCTCCTGCAGTTGCTCCCCAACTTACTTGCGCTATGTTTGTTCCTTGTCCACTTGCAACTATTCCATTTGTTACATTCCACAAATATGTTAATCCTGTTTGTTGACCAATAATATAAGTTGACAGCGCACTTAATGCAACACTTGTTGAACCGTTCATGACTCCTGCTGTAATTCCAGGACCAACGTTAATGGTATCTGTGTTTTGTGAAATCACATTGGATGCATCTTTTACTTTGCTTACATAAATTCCTGCTACCAAATTATTAAA
>CAISTO010000200.1 GCA_903888395.1 uncultured Bacteroidota bacterium
CCCCTTTGAGTTTAAAGTAGAATTTATAATATTAAGTTTAACAAAACTTTGAAGAGCCGCTCTTCGCACTACACGCAGTTAATCAAACATCTCCTCAAGTATAGGCTCCTCTTTTTTAACACCTGTAATGTCATAGTTAAATAAAACTGCTAACTTTTCGCACATTGGCACATTGTATTCATTTCCCGCTTGTTTTATTAAAGTTGTTAAATCTTCAGATGTATATTGATCATAAAAATAAGGAATTTCTTCCACCACTTCATAATCGGTAAATACTTCACCATTATCATACATTTTTGAAAGGCGAGCGTTATCATATTTTAAAAAGAAATTCTCATCTACTTTATATTTTAGAATAGTGTTTTTATTTCCATCTGGTTTAAGGAAATAATGAACTAATTCAGCATCTTTTTGAGTAATTCCAACTCCCACTGCAAGTCTTATTTCATTGGTTGTATTTGGTGGTGATGCGTGAAAAGTTCGGTTATCAAAAAACAAAGTTTCACCTGCTTTCATCTCTAATGTTTTAAGGTAAGGAAATATACTAAACATATGATCACTTAATGGAACTGGTGTTTGTGGTGATGGCGATGGACGAAAGTTTTGCATCAATTTGTTACTCCCTTTAATTACTCCCATACAACCATTATCAAGTGTCATGTCTACCAATGCCGTCCAACAAGTTATTGAACAAAATCCTTCAGTCTCATTATCAACAAAGGACCAATCTTGATGTGCGGGCACAATACCTTTTGGATTACTTTCTTTTATAACATAACTAGCAACAAAAGGTTTATAATTTTCTACATATTCATCTAATTTAGGTAGTGTAATATCCAAAATTTTTGATTGTATTTCTGCACATAGGCCTTTGTCACTTTGGTCCATACTTACATGAAAACCAAATCCTTTTTCATCATTTAAATGAAGAGATTCATAGTATAATGTTAAGCTTTCTATTTCTTGTTTATCAAGTGTAGGAAGAATTAGGTATCCTTCTTTTTCAAAAAAATCTTGATTTACTTTATCTTTAAAAATCTGTTTCATATTTGCTTGTTTATTTTTATTTAGTTGATAAATGTGTTTTTTTAAACGGTATTCTTCTGGGGTGATTTTAATTTGCGAATAATTAAACTCTTTTATTAATTTACCATCGATTGGTTTTTGACCAATTTTAGTGTTGTAATTTTCGAAAAAATTTTTTGGAACCAAATATTTTTCTGCTTGAAAAGTTTCAGGATTTTTATAATAAAAGAGCAAATCAGCTGTTTCTGGTATTAAGCCAAAAGTTACAGCTAACCTATTGGTGTTTGATTGATTGGCCGGTGAGGCATGAATTAAAGCTTGGCTAAATATCAAAGCCTCTCCTGCTTTTAAAGTAATAATTTGTAAGTCTTTTCTAATTTCATTTTCAATTTCCGACAATGGATTATCGAATAATGGGGAGCGCAGTGCATCGGAAAATCTATGGCTTCCTGGTATAACTTGCATAGCTCCATTAAATTCATCTACATCTTGAAGTGGAATCCAAATGGTAACAGAATCAAACTTTGTTTCATCTACAACAGTCCAATCTTGGTGTATTGGCATTTGGCCAATTGCTCCAGGTGCCTTTGACAGATAACAACATCCTAAAGTCTTGAAAGAGTTGAAAAGCTGGTTTACTTTAGGACCTAAAATTGTATCTATTCCACTATTTAGTTTTAACTTAACAGATTCGTTCTGGCTAAAACTTGAAGAATAAAACCCTTCAGGATTGTTAAACAAATTGCTATTATATGATTCATTTAAGTACTTAATTTCTTCAGCATTTAAAAACGGTAAAACAACAAAGCCATTCAACTCAAATTGGCTATTAATTTGTTCATTTGCAAAAAAAGCTGA
>CAISTO010000201.1 GCA_903888395.1 uncultured Bacteroidota bacterium
GCCCGCAAAAATAGAACCCGACATAATAGAACTTGCACCAGCAGCTATGGCTTTTACCAAATCGCCACTGTATCTAATTCCACCATCGGCTATGATTGGAACACCGCTTCCAGCAATTGCCTTGGCACTTTCATAAACAGCTGTTAACTGAGGAACGCCAATTCCTGCAATAATTCTTGTGGTACAAATAGAACCTGGTCCTACACCTACTTTAACCGCATCTACACCGGCATCAACTAAAGCTTTTGCGCCACTTCCTGTAGCTACATTCCCTGCAATGATATCAATGTTTGAAAACAATTTTTTTATGCGAGCTACTTCATTTAAAACGCCACGAGAGTGACCATGTGCTGTGTCAATAATTACTACATCCACACCAGCTTTTACTAAAGCATGAATTCTTTCTTCAGTGTCGGCTGTAACGCCAACTGCTGCACCTGAAAGCAAACGACCATGCTTGTCTTTACATGCTGAAGGATGTGCTTTAACCTTTAAAATATCTTTATAAGTAATTAAACCTTTTAGGAAATTATCTTTATCAATAACCGGTAATTTTTCAATTTTATATTGCTGTAAAATTAGTTCTGCTTGCTTTAGGTCAGTTCCTTCTGGCGCAGTAATAATTTTATCCTTGGTCATAATATCACTTACGCATTTGTTCATGTCTGTTTCAAATCGTAAATCTCTGTTAGTTAAAATACCAACTAATTTACCATTGTCGTTTATAATTGGAATGCCGCCAATTTTATTTTCAGTCATTAATTTAAGCGCTTCGCGCAAAGTAGCAGAATCGTGTAATGTAACTGGATCTAATATTAATCCACTTTCGCTACGTTTTACTTTTCTAACTTCAGCAGCATGACGCTCAATGCTCATGTTTTTATGAATAATGCCAATTCCACCTTCTTGCGCCATAGCAATAGCTAATTTGCTTTCAGTAACAGTGTCCATTGCTGCAGTAACAATTGGAATTTTTATTTGAATATTTCTAGAAAGTTGTGTGGTAGTATTTACCTCGCGGGGCAATATTTCAGAATATGCGGGTAAAACTAAAACGTCATCGTAGGTTAAACCTTCGGTGTAAAATTTATCAGATTGGTTAAGCATGGCAAATAAGATTACGTGTGTTTATTTGCGGTGCAAGTTTAGGCTTCTAAGTTTGATTATTTTAAAAAAAAGGAAATTATTTTCATTTTTTCATTAAAATCATAAAAAAGCACCAATATGAATTACACCAAAACTGTTTGTGTAGCTTCTATTTTTACCAATTTTTGTCGGTATAAAATACCAATGGCTTTCTTAAAAGTTTTTTTACTCATGCCCAGCAATTTTCTTATATCGTCAGGATCGCTGTTGTCGTGAAGTGCTATCACGCCATTGTGTTTTTTCAAATAATCCAAAATTAATTGCGAGTTGATGTCAATGTTTTCAAATCCAATTTTCTGTAAACTTAAATCTATTAAGTTTCCTTCTTTAATTTGCTTCACGTAACCCTTTAAACTGTCACCAACTTTTATAGGGGAGTAAATTTCGTTTTTGTAAATTAAACCCTTGTATTTATTATTGATAATGGCAAAATATCCCAAATCAAAATCTTCAAAAATTAATAAATCTACTTCCTGATTTGCTTTTAAATCGCAATCTGTATTGTCTAAATAACGGTTCAGTTTTGTGGTAGCCACCAATCGATCGGAGGTTTCGTCTAAAAACAAATAAACCACATAGCTTTTGTGGTCATACATTTTAGTAGCTTGTTCCTTAAATGGAACCAACAAATCTTTGTCTAATCCCCAATCCATAAATGCACCAAACGAAGCGGCATCCACTACTTTAAGTGCCGCAAAACTATTAATTGTAATTTTGGGTGTTTGTGTTGTTG
The DNA here is from genome assembly GCA_903888395.1 of uncultured Bacteroidota bacterium. Taxonomy (GTDB): domain Bacteria; phylum Bacteroidota; class Bacteroidia; order UKL13-3; family UKL13-3; genus JAAFJM01. Next base: position 1,880 of record CAISTO010000201.1, read on the forward strand.
CTATTATTTTATCTTCAGAATCGTTGTAAACAAAAACATCAATTACATCTTTCAGTTGTAAATTATCTGGAGCGTATTTAAAAGGTAAAAACACTTCCTCTCCCGATGTGTCAATTAGGAAAAATCCCATTGCGCTGCCTCTATTTACCAATAAATTATTTACTTCTCCTAATTTGATCATTTTGCTTGTTTTTAAAAATATTTTTCAAAACTATTTAAAATTATACAGCCTACTTCATTTTATTTAGTAAAATTGTAAACAATATAAATCCCAAAAGCTAAAAATTTTGACGAAGTTAAGTGTAAATATCAACAAGTTTGCTACCATTAGAAATGCTCGTGGTGGCAATAATCCAAATTTGGTTCAAGTAGCCATCGACTGTCAAAACTTTGGTGCTGATGGAATTACTGTTCATCCTCGACCCGATGAACGCCATATTCGATATGCCGATGTGTTTGATTTAAAGCAAATAATTACTACCGAATTTAATATTGAAGGAAATCCTTTGGAAGACAAATTTGTGCAATTGGTGTTAGACAGCAAACCAACACAAGTAACTTTAGTTCCTGATTCTTTGAATCAAATTACCAGTAATCATGGTTGGGATACTTTAAAAAATCATCAGTTTTTGTCTGATATAATCAAAGTTTTTAAAAAAGAAGGCATCAGAACTTCCATTTTTGTAGATGCAAATTTAGAAATGATAGAAGGAGCAAAATTAACGGGAACCGACAGAATAGAACTTTATACCGAAAATTTTGCGCAACATTTTCGTACTGATAAAGAAAATATAATTAAACCCTATACACTTGCGGCCATTCGCGCACATGAACTAGGAATAGGAATAAATGCTGGCCACGATTTAGACTTGGAAAACCTGCATTTTTTTAATCAAAATATTCCAAATTTGGCAGAAGTTTCCATTGGTCATGCTTTGGTTTGCGATGCCATTTACTTAGGTTTGCATAACACCATTCAACTATATAAAAACAAATTAAAATAAAAGAAAATTGATGAATAGAAATTGGTTGTATACACTTAGTTTAACTCCTGGTTTAGTAGCCATTTATGGCAATTTAACAGGGGGGATTTTTGCCTTAGGCAATTTTGTTTTTTCACTTGGTTTTTTGGCAGTTTCAGAATGGATTACCAAAGATTTTCTTTCGAACGATGCAAGTGATCAGGATGATTTTATTCCAAAATTTATTTTGTTACTGCATATTCCATTTCAATTAATGTCGGTGGCAAGTTTATTTTACGGAATTTACACGCATGTTTTAACCGATTATTTTGTGGTAGGCGCAGCTTTAAGCACGGCATTAAATTCAGGAACTTCCGCCATTATTGTATCGCATGAATACATTCATAGAAAAGTAAAATACGAAAGAATGTTAGGTAAGTTATTGCTGTTTTCAGCAGGAAATTTATATTTTTATATTGACCATATAAAAGTTCATCACAAATGGGTTGGAACCAATAAAGACCATGCAACCGCTCGTTTTGGTGAATCGTTATATGCCTTTTTTGTGCGTTCGGTTTCAGGTCAATTTTGGGGAGCTTTAAAAATAGAAGCACAACGATTAAAAACTGAAAATAAAATACCTTATGGCATAAGAAATTATGTAATTAGGCAATTAGTTTTACAAACTGTCTTTTTGTTTTTGGTGTATTATTTTATTGGAATGATAGCTGTTGGCGCTTGGTTAATTCAATGTTTATTTGCCAATTTTTTATTAGAATATGTTAATTATATTCAACATTATGGATTAAGTAGAAACGAAAATCAACGGGTAACTGAAGAACACAGTTGGCAAAGTGATAAATTTGTAAGCCGCTTTGTTTTGGTTGATTTGTCGCGCCATGCCGACCACCATTATTATGCTTCAAAGCCTTATCATACTTTAAAAACTTACCATAACAGTCCAGTATTACCAACGGGTTACGCAGGTTTATTTTTTATTGCAGCAGTTCCAAAACTTTGGTTCAATATGATGCATAAAAAAATAAATGAAATGAATATATCGACTAATTAATCAAAGAAATTTTAAATGAAAACCTATCAAAAACTTTTTGCAGCAGCATTATTTTTTTTCAATATTGAGCTGCAAGCGCAACAAAATTATACTGCTTATTTAAAAGATAATACCACTTCGCGCGAACATTCGCTCGATATTACTAAAATGAAAGTGGAAGTGAGTTTTGTTCCTGAAAAAGGTTTGGTAAAAGGAAAAGTTACACATAACTTTATGGTGCTTCAGCAAAAAGTAGATTCTGTTTTTTTTGATGCGCCTGCAATTACCATTAAATCTGTTTTACACAATAACCAAAGTGCAAAGTTTTCCATTACAAAAACAGGAGTTTGGGTAAAGCCAAACACCCCTTTAAAATGGGACGAAACGGGAACTATTGTGTTTGAATATGAAGCTTCGCCACGTAGGGGAATTTACTTTATTGGGTGGAATGAAAAGGAAAATGCGGTTTCAAATCCTTTTGCGGTACGCAAGCAAATTTGGACACAAGGACAAGGAATTGATAACCGCCAATGGATTCCAATGTATGACGATATGAATGATAAATTTATTACCGAAACTGTTATTTCGTTCGATAAGAATTATCAAGTTTTATCGAACGGAACTTTTTTAGGTAAAAAAGAAAATAAAGATGGAACTTTTACATGGAATTACACCATGACAAAACCTCATGCGGGCTATTTATTGATGCTAGCCATTGGAAAATATGCGGTGAGTGAAACCAAAACCAAAAGTGGTGTTCCTTTAAAAAACTGGTATTATCCAGAATTCAAGGAGCGAATGGAACCAACATATCGCTACACCGCGCAAATGATGGATTTTTTGGAGAAGGAAACAGGCATTAAATATCCTTGGGAAAGTTACAGCCAAGTAATGGTTCAAGATTTTATTTTTGGTGCAATGGAAAATACCACTGCTACTATTTTTGGTGATTTTTTCAATGTAGACGAACGTGCTTTTTTAGATAGAAATTACATTGGTGTAAATTGCCATGAAATGACTCACCAATGGTTTGGCGATTACATAACAGCTCGCGATAGCCGTGATGCTTGGATGCAAGAAAGCTTTGCTACTTATTATCCAAAACAATTTTATAAAGAATTAGAAGGAACGGATGAATGGGATTGGCAGCGCAGAGCGCATCAAAATTCAGCTGTGGATGCTGGTAAAAAAGATGATTATGCGGTGCGTCATACTGCTGGTGGAACTGCCAGGGTTTACCCGAAAGGTGCCGCGGTTATTAGCATGTTGGAATATGTTTTGGGTGCGGAGCAATGGAAACGTGCGTTGAATTATTACCTAAAAATGCATGCTTATGCCAATGTGGAAATGAACGATATGCAACAAGCTATTAAAGATAAATTGGGCTTAAATGCAGATTGGTTTTTTGACGAATGGATTGCCCGAGGTGGCGAACCCATTTACCAAATTCATTACGAAGATTTAAACTATAACGATGGCTCAAAAGCTACTGAAATAGCCATTGAACAAGTTCAAAAAACAAATGAAACCATTCAATATTTTAAAATGCCAGTGGCAATTGAAGTGCATTATACCGATGGAACTTTTGATAGTGTAAAAGAAATGCAAAGCCAAGCTTTTGAAGTAGTAAAAATACCTAATTTGGGTAAAAAGAAAATAGCTTTTGTATTGTTCGACCCCAATTCAAATATTTTAAAGCAAGTAATTTTCAATAAATCGGAACAAGAATTATTTGCTCAATTAAAAGGCGCAGCTAATTATTTGGATAGATATGATGCAGTTGTTGCACTTAGAAAATCAACGATTGAAAGCAAAAGAACAGCATTGCTAGCAGCACTAAAAACTGAAAAACATTACGGAATAATCAATGAAATAGTGAATCAACTCATCAATGATAAAGATGCTGAAACGGTAAAAGCAATGCAAGGTTTAATGAATCATTCAAGGTCGGTTTTGAGAGAAAATGTGTTGAATAAATTAGCAGTCATTTCTCCAGAATGGAAGCCAATTTTTGTTCGTTCGCTTTCCGATTCAAGTTACGATGTAGTGAAAACATCGATGGAAAAACTATTTGTAAATTTTCAAGATAAAGAAACGGTAAAAACTATAGTTGATGCTACTGAAAGCGCATTTGGAATGAATAATATTATTCAAATAAAACGCAATGAAATAATGATTTTACATGGTATAGGTACCCGAATACAATTATTAGCACAAAACAGATTTGCTTCATCTGCTTATGAATTTAGAACACGTTTGAATGCATTCAATAGTTTTAAAACAATGAATATTTTAGATGAAGAATTGGCAATGAATATATTTTATGCTATGTTATCTTATAATAGTCGTTTAGCTGGTCCAGCAACTGATTTAGCGAATCATTTTTCAGGTCAATTTGAATACAAAAAAATGTTGAAAAATAGATTTGCAAATAGCAATTTTGATGCAAAACAAAAAGAAACCATAACCAATGCTTTACCGTGGATTCAATAAAAATTTCGTTCATTGAAACACTCGAAATTTTGGTTGTTTTAACCACACTTTTGTATAATTATTTTCTCATCAAACAAAACATAATTTGTTGGCTATTTGGCTTTTTAGCCTCATTTCTTGGCTTGATTATTTTTTACGAAAAACAATTGATTGGACAAATCATTCTGCATGTATTTTATACCATGATGGCTGTTTATGGTTGGTACATTTGGGGGAAAAGCAATAAGCAACTTTCAGTCAACAAATGGCCAATGATAAACCATGTTTATGTAATTGGTTCAGGCATTTTATTAACTTTTATATTGGGAAATTTTGTGCTGAATAAATTCATCCAAAACGTAAACTTCCTTGATATCAGCATTACCTTATTTTGCTTTGTAGCTACTTTTAAAGAAGCTCACAAAATACTTTCAGCTTGGCTTTATTGGATTGTATTAAACATGGCAAGCCTTGTTTTATATATGCAAAGCAATTTAAAAATATATGCTTTGCTCATGTTCATTTATACCATTTTATCAATCAAAGGATATTTGGCTTGGCGAAAAAATTTGTCTGAATCAGGATTAGATTGATTGAAGGATTTTCAGGATTTGCTATTCGTTTCGACTTCGCTCAACGACCGTGGACATTGTCTATGGTTGATGTTTTCACCAACCAAAAGCAACTTAAAGTTCCGTAGGAACGAAACATTTTGTAAAAACGGGTTTTAACCCGTTGGAAAAACGAACAAAACCTTTTTATGTCCTTAGTTTAGTGTATGTCCAAAGGAAAGTTCCGTAGGAACGACCTTACGGTAGCCACCAGTGAAACTGGTGGAAAAATGTATAAACAAACAAAAAGAAAACCCCAAAATCTTTGCGAAAGCCAAAGGC
>CAISTO010000202.1 GCA_903888395.1 uncultured Bacteroidota bacterium
ATAGTTAATATACAATAGTTAATAGTCCATAGTCGATAGAATAATGTATATCTTATTTGCTCTATCAACTATGGTCTATCAACTGACAACTATCAACTAAGCTTGTTGTTCCCAAACTTGCACCAATTCTACCAAAACATCCACTGCTTTTTGCATGTCTTGAACACTCACAAACTCTTGTTTGCTATGAATGGCCATTTCACCTGTAAAAATATTTGGACAAGGCAATCCCATAAACGAAAGTCGTGAGCCATCAGTTCCACCTCTAATATTGGTAGTAACAGTATTTAATCCAGCGCGTTTATATGCTTCTTCCGCATTTGCCATTACCTGAGGAAATTGATCTAAAATTTCCTTCATATTTCTGTATTGTTCAGTAACTATTATTTCAAAGGTAGCTCCTTCAAATTTTGCTACGGCTTTTTGTGCTAATTGATTCAATAATTCTTCATGTTCTTTTAGTTTGGCTGTTTCAAAATCACGAACAATAAAACCAACAGTAGCTTTTTCCACTCCGCCTTCAATAGAAACAGGGTGAACAAAACCTTCGTATTTGTCGGTTTTCTCAGGACATAATATATCATTTGGCAATAAAGTATTAAAGTAACTTGCTACTTTAATAGCACTCACCATTTTGTTTTTTGCATAACCAGGATGCGCGCTAATGCCATGAAAAATAATTTTACAACCATCAGCACTGAATGTTTCACCCTCTAAATGTCCGCGTTCACCGCCATCTAACGTATAACCAAAATCTGCATTTAATTGCTGCATGTCTATTTTATCAACTCCTTGACCAATTTCTTCGTCTGGAGTAAATAACACTCGAATATCACCATGAATAATTTGAGGATTATTCATTAATAATTCAGCTAAATTCATAATAATGGCAACCCCAGCTTTATCATCGGCACCTAATAAAGTTAAACCGCTAGCAGTAATAATATCATCACCAATTCGCTCCAATAAATATTTATGTTTTTTGGAAGATAGTACCACTGAATTGTCATCAGGCATAATAATATCTTCTCCATTCCAATTTTTGTGAAGTATTGGTTTTACATTGGTGCCACTGCAATCAGGACTTGTGTCTACATGTGAACAAAAACAAATGACAGGTACTTTTTTATCAGTATTTGAAGGAATAGTAGCATATACGTATCCAAACTCATCGGTTGAAACATTTTTTAAAACCAAACCTATTAATTCTTCATATAAAAGTTTGCTTAAATCTTTTTGCTTTTCACTACTTGGATTACTTAAACTATTTGGATCGGCAGTGGTGTCTATTTGCACATATCGCATCAATCTTTCGGCTACATTATATTGGTAATTTTTCATTGTACAATAATTGTAATTTTATCTGATGATTGATACTAAAAAGTTATTTTTATTTGAAAATTTTAGTGCTTAACATTTGCTTAAATATGTTAAATGGTTAGTTTTTAAGTTTATTGGAAAATTAAAAGTAATTCATAATGAGCTAGTTCAAATTTTTTTTCTTGTTTTTTTGAAAATCACTTGAATTAATGATTTTTGTTAGTAAATTTGATTTAACAATTAAACCCAATTCATCGCCTATAAAAATACAATTTTACACTAACCAAATTTTATAACTGTTTGCAAAAAAAACTACTATAAACCAATTAATGCTTACAATTATGCAGACTTCAAAAGTTAGTGACGATGAATTGATACAAAGGTATCTCAATGGCGATGTGCGCAGTTTCGAAACTTTATTAAGAAGGCACAAAAATGCCAGTTATGCTGTTATTTTACAAAAAGTAAAAAGCAGGGACGTAGCTGACGAAATTTTCCAAAATGTTTTTATCAAAATCATTGAAGTGATCAATGATGGAAGGTATTCAGAAACAGGAAAGTTTAAACAGTATTTACTATGCTTATGCAATAATTTTTCAATAGATTATTTGCGTAAATTTTCAAAGAAAAAAGAACTCCTTTTTTCTAGTTTTATTAGTAATTCTGACGATGATGGTTATTCATATTTTGATAATTATGCGGATGACAAAAATATTGCTCCTTTTGTAGAATATGAAGCCGATAAAGAAGCTAATATTTTAAGAAATCTTGTTTTGCAATTACCAGCTGATCAGCAAGAAGTAATTATTTTAAAACATTGGGGAAACTTAAAGTTTAGAGAAATTGCGGAGCAAATAGGTGAAAACATCAATACTGTTCAAGGCAGATTCAGGTATGGAATTAAGAAGCTAAAAGAAATGTTGAAACAACAACAAATTGAAATTACTATCAATTAATATATTTTTGACATTAGTTTACCACATCAAATTTTTATGAATTTCAAAAACCTATTTATTACGTTATTTTTATTTATTTCATTAGCAGTAAAAGCGCAGGATACTATTAAAAACATTACGCTACCTGATTTTATTGTGGTGGCTCAGAAAGACCCTGAATATGAAAAAAAATATCAGCGTATGGTTTATAATGTAAAAAAAGCCTTGCCTTATGCAAAACTTGCTGCTTTTAGGTATCAAATGTTGGAACAAAACTTACAATTATTGCCAACAGAAAAAGCAAGAAAAGCTTATTTGAAGAAGACAGAAGCCAATATCAAGGACCAATTTATGGAAACTTTAAAAGGTTTAACCGTAAGTCAAGGTAAAATATTAATAAAACTTATATACCGTGAAACTGGGCGAACCACTTACGATTTATTAGAATCGTATAGAGGTAATTTTACTGCTTATTTTTGGCAAGGATTGACCAAATTTTATGGTGGAAATTTAAAAGACGAATACAATCCAATTGAGGATTGGCAATTAGAACAAATTATAAAGCAACTAGGATTTGAATAAACTAGTTGCTTTATAGAATAATTTGTTAGTATCAAAAAGGAATTTTCTGCTTGAATTTATTTTTTCATATCTTCTTTTGTCACCACAGCCATAATACTATCGGCAAAGGCTATTTGAGTTTCTTCCAAACCGTTTACAATGAAAATTTCTGTTTTACAAAAAAACAATTTGCTGCCCGCTTTATAAACATGTCCTTTTGCTTTTAATTGAGTTCCTTTTCCTGGATTGATGTAATTAATTTTCAAATCAACTGTAACCACCGATTGCTTATTGTTTACTAACGTAAAAGCGGCAAAACCTGTAGTAATATCAGCCATAGTAGCAGTAACACCACCATGAACAAATCCCATTTGTTGCAAATGTTTTGGTGTTAAATCTAAATAGGTTTCTACATATCCAGCTGCTATTTTATTGAATTTAAAACCTACATCTTGCATGAATAAATTACCTTTCGATTTTTCAATCATTCTTGCTTCAAAATCAGGGTCTAATGGTTTCCAATTGAGCTTTTCTATCATAATTCTTAAAAATAATTTACGTTTGTCAGTAAAAAAAAATATTTTGCGAATGTAAGTCTACATCATGCAAACTGAAAATAATTTAATTTTAGATGTTCAACACTTCGCTGATAGCGATTATAATGCTGAAAGTAGCTTCAGGTATAAATATTTTTTAATCATTGCAAAGCAACAAATGATTTCTATTGTTGCCGATATTCAGTTAAATAGAATTGTTTCTTTTAAATCGTTTACCAATCCTTCCGCTTCATTTTTAGACTTGAGTTACAATGAACTGAATGAATTCAATGAAATTAGTAAGGAGTTCTTACCTACTTATAAAAGTAAAACTGTAATTATTGCAGACAGTGATTGTATTTTAGTTCCCGATACTTTAATCAATTTAGTAGCACTTGAAACGTATTACAAAGTAAATAATAAAATAAAAGAAAATTCTCAGGTTATATCCAATAAATTAGATTTTAAACACATGGTAAATGTGTTCAATGTGAAGAACGAAACATTAAAATTTATAAGATTTAACATGCCAAGTGCCGATATCATTCACCAATCATTATTGTTTATAAAAGCATGTTATATTTCTCAAAATGTACATGCTGAAACCAATGTTTTTATTCAAATAAATAATGACAGTATTGACTTACTTCAATTTAAAAATGACCAAGTAAATTTCTGTAATAACTTTAAGTTTGATAATCATACTGATATTGTTTATTATTTGTTAGCGGTAGCTGAGGAATTAGGCATTTCGGGCGATTTGAATTTAATTGTTTATGGTGAAATTGATTCCAATAATAGCTTGTTTGCATTAATTGAAAAATATTGTAAAAGCATGCAATTAGGCAAAAGAAACACTCGATTTACTTACCCAAATGCATTTGATAAAATACCAGAACACCATTATTTTACTGCTTTAAATGTATTGCTTTGCGAATAATTAGCGGTACTCATAAAGGCATTATTATTCATGCTCCAAAAGGTTTACCAGTTAGACCAACTACCGACAGAGCCAAAGAAAGTTTATTTAATATTTTAGAAAATAATTTTGATTTTGAAAAATTAACTTGTCTTGATTTATTCAGCGGAACTGGGAATATAGCTTACGAATTTTGTAGTCGTGGTGCCAAAAAAGTTACCAGTGTCGATATTGATTTTGGTTGCATAAAGTTTATCAAAGAAACCATTGAAAAGCATCAATTCATTCAAATGACTGCTGTTAAAAAAGATGTATTTTCTTTTATAAATCAATGCACTGATCAATTTGATATTATTTTTGCAGATGCACCATACGCTTTAGATAAATTGCCAACCATTCCAATGGTAGTTTTTGAAAAGCAATTATTAAATCCAAATGCTTGGTTAATAGTGGAACACCAAAGTAATTTGGATTTAAGCCAACAAAAGTATTTTTTTGAAAAAAGAAATTACGGACAATCTACCTTTAGTTTTTTTAAAAACAGCTAAACCATAATATCATGAAGCGCATTGCCTTATTCCCTGGAACCTTTGATCCAATTACCATTGGTCATGTAAATATTATAGAACGTGCTTTACCTTTATTTGATGAAATTGTGGTTGGAATAGGTAATAACAGTTCTAAAAGTACTTTATTTTCCATTGAACAACGCCAACAATGGATATACGATATTTTTAAAAATGAACCCTCAGTAAAAGCCATGTCTTATGAAGGTTTAACAGTTACTTTTTGCGAAAAAATAAATGCCCAATATATTTTACGTGGCATCAGAACCATGGCTGATTTTGATTATGAGAAAAACATAGCGCAAATGAATAAAATTATTCATCCGCAAACTGAAACTGTTTTCCTCATGTGCGATCCTGCATATACACCAATCAGTTCCTCTGTAGTGAGGGATTTAATTAGAAATAATGGCGATACTTCCCAGTTTTTGCCAAAAGAAATTACTTGGTAATTTATTTCATTTTTTTTATTGTTTTTCTTTTCTATTTTTGAAAGTATTATGACTGGTATCAATTTTTTAACAAACGAAAAAGGCAAAAAAATTGCTGTTCAAATTGATTTATCGAAATGTAATAATATTTGGGAAGATTTTTACGACTGCTTGCTAGCTGAAGAACGTAAAACAGAAAAAAGAGTAAAATGGGATGCGGTAAAAGCTAAGTTGGATAAAAAACATGGTGTAAAATGATTTATGATGTTAATTTAAGCAAAAGTGCTGAAAAGGAACTTTATAAATTGCCAAAATCATATTATTTAAAAATTCGAAATGCTATAGATAATTTGGCTGAAAATCCAAGACCAATAGCTTGTTTGAAATTAACAAATAAAGGAAATCAGTATAGAATTAGAGTAGGTGTTTATAGAATTATTTATTCAATTTTTGATGAGCAATTAGTTATTGATATTATTGCAATAGGTCACAGAAAAGACATTTACAAATAGTCTATTTCTTTTTTAAAACTACATATTCTTCATTTTCATAACAAACTTGAGTTTGGTTGTAATTGGTATTTAATCGAGGTTGTTTTGAAACCAAAATATAGTCAATATTTTCATGAGGATATTTTGTAAAATCAATTTTATTAAATCCACGAACTGCAGCTGGCAAACAATCAAGTCTTTCTATTTTAGTAAAATCCATATTGTAATATTTTTCCATCGCTAGTTTCCAATCCAACAAATATTGGGTTTCATGAACAATGGCTTTGTAGTTTATGGCTGTGCTTCTTTGTGCTTCGCAATTGAACGAATAATCGTTTGGAGGAGCTAAAAACAATGCATTTATTGGCGTATTTGCCTTTATCCATTCATGAGTTTGAGTTGAAACACTTTTATTATTTATTTGAATATATCCTGATTTAAAATAAGTAACGCTAATATAAACTACATACAAAAATGTAATACTAAAAATGCCTATTGATATGCTTTTAATGAATTTTATTGGAATAAAATTTACGCATAAAATGCTGCAAAATATACCCAACCAAACGGTTGTTTTATACCATTGAATTTTACCTAAATTATTGCTTGAATTTAAAAATAATATCACTGTAAAAACAATGCAGACTAAAATAATTACTGATATAATTGTTATGAATATTGACTTCTCTTTTTTTGTAAAATATGGCAACGCAACCAACGCAACTAATACAAATAATCCTGTAAAAATATAATCTTTTAAAGGGAATAATTGGGGCAAATAATGCAATGCTCCACGGTATTCAAATAGAATTTTATTCGCCTCCATTTGGTTTGCATTATTGGCATTTAATTGCGTTAAAAAAACCGGTATAAAAATAAATAATGCAATGCTTATAAAAGCCAATGCATAAGTGAAAACATTTTTAATTGAAATGTTATTTTGCTTTACTAACAATAAATTTACCAATAAAACAATTCCAATAATACTTGCAACTTGCAAACCAATTAATGGTTGAAACAAGGCTGCTAAACCACATAATATTCCAGAAAAAAAATATTTATTTTTGAATAAATAAACAAAAGCCCAACTGCAAAAAACTTCTGCTAAACTGCTTCCCACTAACATATTGTCTTGAAAATAATTTCCTCCAACGGTAAAATGTCTAAATAAAAACAGGTAAATAACTACTGCTAAAAACGATTTTAATTGATTGTTGTAAAAGTAATTTGCCAATTCATACAAACCCGCAATGGCAGCATATAAGCAAATAAAATAAATTATTAAACAACTGGCTTTTACTCCAAAAATTAATGAGAATACATAAACTAAATAAACAAAATAATAACGGACTGTAAAAGTTTGATTATAGTAATTAAGGAAAAAATCGTTTGAATAAAGTTGCGGATTTAGTTTTTGATAAATTTGGGGTAAATGTTCCGCTTGGTCGCCTGTATTAAATAAATATCCATTGCATAATACATAAGCAAATGCAATCAGTAGAAATATAAAATATTTTGATTTTAATAGTTTCAAAGTTTAATTTATATTCTTATAAAAGTAAATATTTTTAGAACTTTAAGGAAACACCAATCATTACATGTCTTTGTTGTAAATACCTAGCAGGATTAGTAGGAGGAGGGCCACCATTTCCCAATCTAGGATCAATAAATCTTGGATCTGTCCATGTTTCAGGAACATTGTCACCATTATTGTAAGCATCTCCAGTAACAGGATTTACAATCGAAGCATTTTGATTATCAAAAATATTACTCACTTGAATGTTCCAAGCAAATTTTGCTTTTTTGAAATTTACAAATTTGGTAAAAGTAAAATCGGCCCAAAACCAATATTCACCAATTTTACTCCATCTTGCATCAGGATTAGGATCTGTAACATAAATTGGTCGGCCAGTTTGCACATCATTTCTTGAGAAAATAGCGGGTGTATATCTTATTCCGGAACGAGAAACAGTTTCAAAATAAAAGCTCATATTATTTAACCAACTTTTGTTAAATAAACCTTTTTTTCTATTGATTTTAAAAATATGATTTGTTTTAAAATCAATGGGCACATCCCAAGGTAAATAATATTCTTTGGTATCTTCAATGGCGCCACTTGCCAACAATTCTTTTAGTTTTTCATTGGCACTAGCACTTTGTCCGGTTGTAACCATATATGCAAATGATGCTTGCCCTTGGTACCAAGTTCCAATACGTTTGATGTATCCAATTTCAATTCCTCTACTTCGGGCAAAATCAGAATTGATGCGCATAGTTCTTGTTACATCTCGGCCTGTAATGTCTTTTACAATTACAGAAGCTGTGGTAATAAATTCATATTTATCTTTCCAAAATGCTGAAATGGTTAATGCATCATTGGTAGTTAATTGCGAACGCAAACCTATTTCATAACTAATATCTACTTCTGGATTCAAGTTCGGATTTCCAACCGCAGCAGCCGTACTTCTATCTTGATATAAAGGATTTAAACCCGGATAAATAAAAGATGGATGTGGTAAAATAGTGGTATGTCCATAATTAAAATACAACATTTTATTTTCTGCAATTGGAAAACTTGCAGAAATTTTTGGTAGGAAACGGAACTTATAATTCATGTCGCCAATTTTAGTTGTAAAAGCTAAATAATCTGTTCTTATTTCGTCTCTAATTGGTGAGCGTTGGTCAGCTACAGCTTCGTCTATGTATTTTCCCGGTGCCCAATATTCAAATCGCCCACCAATACTAGCTACCAAACCTTTGTATTTAATTTGGTCGGTTACATAAAATCCTCCTCTTCTTGGATTAACTTTCCAAACATCGCTTTGTTGCCCAAGTCTAAACGATTGCGATTGTGAGCCATCGGCTAAAGTAATTGGAGCGCCAATCCAAGGACGAATGATATCAATCCAAAGCATTTCTTGAAACTTCATTTCAAATCCAAAAGTGAATTTGTTCATTGAATTTTTTGAATATAAATTTCCTTGCGATTTCAATACATATTCTTCTAAATAATGGTGATGCCATAAACTGGCAATTCCATTATTATTGTTAAATCCATCCGACAATTGAACAAATCTTACGTCATTATTTGCAGTTGGCAAAAAGATAATAGTGGGAAATAAATTAATGGAATTGGCATCAAATTCTTGATTCACATTACTTGGTCGCCAGTCGCGTCCATTTGCATCGGCACGTAATTGCACAAAAAATCTTGAAGCAGTAACATCATAACTAAAACGTTTGTTAACCGATTGTTTGTAGTTAATCACTTGCATATAAGCATCGTGGGTAAATGTGTTTGCATTGTCCATTTGCTTGCTAAAATTATATTGGAAACCGGGTTGAAAAGGAACATCATTTCCAAATATTCTTAACATGTTAATGTCTTGGTTAATGCTAATGGAACGC
>CAISTO010000203.1 GCA_903888395.1 uncultured Bacteroidota bacterium
GTATACGCTATATGGACTGGTTTAATTGCTTTTATAATTCCAATTATATTTCAATATAAATAAGATTCATATTATATGAATATCAAAGTAGGCAACTTTATTAGTAAACTAAAAACTTGGAAGGCAGAAATGGAGGCCTTGAGGTATATCTTACTTGAATTTCAGCTTATTGAAGATATAAAATGGGGCATACCTTGTTATACTTTTGAAAATAGTAATGTTGTTATTATTCATGGATTTAAAGAATACTGCGGTCTAAGTTTTTTCAAAGGGGCCTTATTAAAAGATGCAAAAGGCTTATTAGTGAAACCGGGTGAGAATACCCAAGGAGGGAGGCTTATAAAATTTAAAAGTGTTAAAGAAATAAACAAGTTGAAAACGACGATTAAATCTTATATTAAAGAGGCTATTGAAATTGAAAAATTAGGTTTAAAAATAGAACACAGAAATAATGAACTTGTTTTACCTGAAGAATTAATAAATCAATTTAAAAAGAATGCTCGTTTTAAAAAAGCATTTAATGGATTAACTCCTGGAAGACAAAGAGCCTATAATTTATTTTTTTCAGCTGCTAAACAGGCTGCTACAAGAGAAACAAGAATCGAAAAGTATAAAAAACAAATTTTGGATGGCAAGGGTATCAATGACTGCACTTGTGGTTTATCCTTAAAAATGCCCTATTGCGATGGCTCGCATAAACAACTTACAAAATAATGAATATAAATATCAGAAATATAAGTATTAACGACCTAGCACAATTACAAAAAATTGGAAAAGAAACTTTTACTGAAACTTTTACTGAACATAATACAAAAGAGGATTTAGACAAATACTTAGAAGAAAGCTTTTCAAATGAAAAACTAAGCGCTGAATTAACCAACCCTCATTCCTCATTTTATTTTGCAGAAGAAGATGAAAATATAATTGGATATTTAAAAATTAATTTTGGCGATGCTCAAACAGAAGTAAAAGACAATAAGGCGCTTGAAATTGAAAGAATTTATGTGCTGCAAGATTTTCATGGAAAAAAAGTTGGTCAAGCGCTATTCGAGAAGGCCATTGCGATTGCTACAAAAATGAAAGTTAACTATGTATGGCTAGGCGTATGGGAGCAAAACCATAAAGCGCTTCAGTTTTATAAAAAAAATGGGTTTGTTCCATTTGATACCCATATTTTCAAACTAGGCAACGACGAGCAGATCGATATAATGATGAAACTAGAATTAAACTAGCATTATTAACTAAAAATGTACCTTTTCTAAGGCACCTATTTTTTAAAAGTTGCATTAATAGTTTCTACCAGACCATTTTTTGAATAGTCATGTCCTAATTGCCAAAACATGATACCTCCCAACTTATGTTTTAAAACATAATTTGATTTTGCTTTTATGGATTGTTTGTCATCAAAAGTGGCATAACTTTTTTCAGTTGCATTATAGGCATAAGGAGCTTGCGCCTCACTGTCCCAATAAAACTTATATCCGGTATTTTCAGAAATGCGTTTAGGAAACTCATTATAGCCGATAAAGTGTTTAAATTTTCCTTTTTGATATAAACCATTATTTTCATCAATTACCCCCTCCCAAGTTCTGGCATAAAATGCTGCACCAATAATTAATTTTTTTGCTGGCACACCTAATGATAATAAATATTGAATACAATTATCAGCTGACTCTTTTTGTTTGGTTGTACTAAATAAAGCAGAATGATGTCCAGTGGTGGTTGAATATCCGCCAACCAAATCATAGGTCATCAAATTAACATAATTCACATAGGGCATTACATCGCTCCAATTAATAGCATCATTTGCAAATTTTTGGAAGCCACCCGCAGCAAAAGTGATGGTCATTTTTTTACCCAATTCCTTGCGCAAGGCTTTTACAAGTTCAGTAAAATTGGGTTTGTCCTCAGGTGTAAATTTATGATTCGGGAAGCCAGCAATTGCAGGGTATTCCCAGTCTAAGTCAATTCCGTCTGTACCAAAATAGTCCGTCAAGGATTTAATAGATTTTGCAAAATTATCACGTCCTTCTGACGTACTAAATACGTCCGAGCAAGGCTCACATCCGCCCCATCCACCTAAAGACAATAATACTTTTAAATCCTTGTTTTGGGATTTCATTGAAACCATTTTTTGAATAATGGCGGTATCGTTTGCCCCTTTTAATTTTAATTGATCTCCTTGCAAGTGTCCAAAACAATAAATAATATGTGTGAAATTGCGTGCATCAAATGAATCTAGTTTTTGTAAGTTTCCTGCATAGTAAGCAATTACAGCTTTCTTTTGCGCAATACTTGATAAAGAGGTAAACAACAATAAAAATATTGGCAAGCCTAAATAAAACAAAA
>CAISTO010000204.1 GCA_903888395.1 uncultured Bacteroidota bacterium
AATTCAGAAATTTGTAAACCTAATGATTGTACCAAAGTTGCAATGATGATAGTGATACAAGTTATTATAAAATACAAATTGCCTTTTTTACTTTTTAAGTGAATGATATTTAAAATAAAAAACAGCATTAGAATGGGAGAATAATTAGCAATTACTAATAAAAAATTGTGCAATAAAAATGAACTTCCCACAAAAAAAGCCAATTGTAAGTATGCAATAATTGAAAGTATTTTGCCAATCTTTTCACTAAAAAATATTTGAATCGTATATTTAAACAAAAAGAAAGTTGCCAAGGCAATAAACAAATAGGTTAAAGTGGTTGGAATAAATCTTTGATCTATTGGTTGAAAAAAACCATGATCCAAACCACCCATAAATGCTGCCATTCCAACAAAGAATACAAACAATACTAACTTTGACGAAGGTTTTGAAATAGAAAATTGATGCGTTTTACCAAAAAGTATTCCTGCTAAAAAAAGGCATAAAGCTCCTAAAATAAAATCTGTAATTGAAACTAATTGAAGTGGTGTAATCATTGTTTTTTATTTTTATTTATAACAATTATATTCATTTTTAGGCATAAAAAAAGCTACTTGCAAAAACAAGTAGCTTTTTTTGAAATATTATTTTTAATTATTTAACTGTAATTGAAGTTTCAGCAGCGTTAACTACATCTACTTTATCTCTAGTAATAAATGCAACTACTGAACAATCACCTATTACAACAGCTCCACCACCGGTAGCAGTAATACCGTTATAATCAGCAGGAACAATGTATTTAAAAGTTTTCGATAATTTAGTTCCTTCAAGTTTTTCTTCAGTAATAGGAGTTCCCCACTGACCAGTAATTAAATGTCTTAACACATGACTTTGTGAATATAAATCATTTGGAGTTGGATCACCTGATTGTTTAGCCATTAATTTACTTTGAAGTAAAGCAACATTGATATTGTTAGGTTTAGTTTCATTGGCAACATAATATACATCCACTTTAACTGTTAATTCTCTGCTTGCAGCATCAAAAGTAGCAGAAGTACCAATGTTAGCAGGAGCAAACATAGTATTTACAAAACGACCAGCAGGATCCCAATCACCTCTACTCATTGCCAATGCACCAGCAACAGTTGTAATTTGTGGAGTAGCTCCCATATCAACTGCAGGTAATCTGTTAATTGTTCCTGCAGGATATCCAGCAACTGATGATTGATTCACTAAAGAAGTACCGAAAGCAGTTGTAAAATTAGCCCAACCAGCAGCAGCAGTAGCATATCCACCAGCGTGAACACACATGATAATAAATTTGTCTTTTCCTAAAGCTTTTTGAGCAGCTTCAGCTCTTGCGTGTCCATCAGGGCAATATCCACAACGAACTCCTGTAAAATCTTCTAATAATGCAGTTCTAGTACCCATTGTAGTAGAAGCCAAAAATGTTTCGGTAGGTACATTATTTGTAGGAGTGGTAGTTGCTTCTTTGCTACAGCTAGCAAACATTAATGATGCAGCAGATAATGTAAGCATCGAAATTTGTAAAAATTTGTTTTTCATTTTTGTATTTGTTTAGTTTTTGATTAGTTTTTTAAAATGCATATTTATAAAATTATCAATTACAAAACAACATTTTATTGTAATTTTTTTTTAAATTCAAGAAAAATTCAATGAATACGTATGTTTGACAATTAAATTATAAATAAAAAATTATTGTATAAATGCATACTGCAACAAATTCGCACCCATTTTAAGCGCTTGTTGTCTAACTGTTTCCTGGTCGTTATAAATATCTTGGTCTTCCCAACCATTTCCTAAATCGCATTCGTAAGTATAAAAACAAACTACACGTCCTTTATATACTAAGCCAAAACCTTGAGGTGCTTTTCCTTCATGTTCGTGTACTTTTGGCAATCCTTTGTTAAAGTCAAATTTTTGATGATAAATTGGGTGATTCCAAGGTAATTCCACAAACTCTAATTCTGGAAAAACTTTCTTCATTTCTCGTCTGAAAAATAAGTTCAAACCATAATTATCATCGGCATGTAAAAAGCCACCTGCCATTAAATAATTGCGTAAATTTTCTGTTTCTTGTTTACTAAAAACAATGTTTCCATGTCCGGTTAAATGTATAAATGGATAGTTAAAAATGTCTTTACTTCCAACTTCTACGATGTCCTCCTCAGGCATTAAACCAATTTTCAAATTATCGTTGCAAAATTTTATTAAATTGGGCAATGAAGTTTTATTGGCATACCAATCTCCTCCCCCATTATATTTAAGCTTCGCAATTTTTAAATTGGGCTTTTGAACAAACGAAAAAACAGTAAAAAGTAGTAAAGAAACTACTAATAATTTGATGGTTTTATTAAACATATTTATTGATTTGTTAATGGACAAAAATACAAATTATTTTTTACCCCTTGGATGAAAATTTATGATTACTTCGTGTAAATATTCTTTACTAATATGCGTGTAAATTTCTGTAGTAGTAATGCTTTCGTGTCCTAACATTTGCTGAACCGAACGCAAGTCAGCACCAGCTTCTACTAAGCTTGTAGCAAATGAATGACGTAAAGTATGCGGACTGATATTCTTTTTGATTCCGGCTTTTAATGCCATTTCTTTGATAACTAAAAAAATATAAACCCTGCTTAATTTTTTTCCTCTACGGTTCAAAAAAATAATGTCATTACAATCTTTATCAATGCTTAGTTTATTCCTAACGCTATGAATATAAATATCAATTTCCTTCAATGCTTTTTCAGAAATAGGAACTAATCTTTCTTTATTTCCTTTTCCAACTACCCTAATAAATTCATCTGCCACATACACATCAGTAATTTTTAAATTAATTACTTCACTTACTCTCAAACCACAACTAAACATGGTTTCAATGATGGCATGATTTCTATTTGATTCATCTTTACTTAAATCAAGCGTTGCCAACATTTCATCAATTTCATAAACTGCTAAGGTATCAGGAATTTTACGCGTAACTTTTGGACTTTCTAATAATGCAATTGGATTTATTTTTATTAAATCTTCCATCAATAAATAATGATAAAAAGATTTTAAACCACTAATAATTCGAGCCTGACTTGTACTATTAATTCCTAATTCATTGATAAATTTCAAAAAATCACGAAGTGTTTTGATGGTTATTTCGTTAGGTTCAACTTGACTTTCTTTTATACTTAAATATTGGCAAAGTTTTTCTACATCTCGCACATAAGCTTCAATACTATTTTTGGATAGCGATTTCTCCAATTGCAAGTATGCTTTAAAACCTATGATGTATGAATGCCACACTTTTATATAATTTTGGATGTTGAATTTTGGATGTTGAATTATTTACTTAAACACATAAACACATAAACACTTAAACACTTAAACACTTAAACACTTAAAAACTATGAACTACGAAACTTTCAAACTCAAATCAATGCTTTTTGCGGAATGAGTAAGCGCTCCAATTGAAATAAAATCGACTCCTGCTTTAGCAAAATCAGTAATTGTGTTGATGGTAATACCGCCACTTGCTTCCGTTTCATAAGCTCCATTAATTAAATCTACAGCTTGTCTGATCAAATCTGGAGTAAAGTTATCAAGCATAATTCTATTCACACCACCAACAGCTAGTACTTGTTTTACTTCATCTAAATTTCTAGTTTCTATTTCTATTTTCAAATCCAACTGATTTGCCTTTAAATAAGCATGTGTTTTTTCAATGGCTTGTTTAATTCCACCTGCAAAATCAATGTGATTATCTTTTAACATGATCATATCATACAAGCCTATTCTATGGTTAAAACTGCCACCAACTTTTACTGCATATTTTTCAAGCAAACGCATGCCAGGTGTCGTTTTACGAGTATCAAGAACTTTTGTTTTATAATCTTTTATTAAGTCACTAATAATTCTACTTTGCGAAGCAACACCACTTAAACGCTGACAGAAATTAAGTACCAAACGTTCGGCAGTTAAAATTGAAACAGATTTACCTTCAACGGTAAAAACAATGTCACCAATTTTAATCAAATCACCATCTTTAAAATTAGTTTTAAAAACCAATGACGAATCTATTTGATGGAAAATAAATTCAGCTAATTCCAATCCACAAATTACACCATCATCTTTTGCTACGCAATAAGCATTTCCTAATTTGCTATTTCCAATACATGCCAACGAACTATGGTCGCCAGCGCCAATGTCTTCTCTCAAAGCAATGTCA
>CAISTO010000205.1 GCA_903888395.1 uncultured Bacteroidota bacterium
ACTTGGGCTTTTATTGGTTTTAAAATGCTAGAAGCTGCTCTTGATTATGATGCATTAGTTCAAAATCCGCAAGAATTTATTTTATCAACCAAAGGAAGTATTTTAGGATTATTGGCTGGTGCGGCTTATGGTTATTATACTATTTATAGTGCTGATAAAAAATTAGCGGACAAAACTCCAAAAGAAATTGAACGAATTATGTTCCCACATAATCACATGTGGAATATACTTTTTATAGCTGCCATAACAGGAATTTTGGGCGCTAAAATATTTCATAATTTAGAAAACATAGATGAGTTAATGGCTGATCCAATTAATTCGTTGGTTTCGTTCAGTGGTTTAACTTTTTATGGAGGCTTAATAGTAGCGGCAGCGTCTGTTATTTATTATGCAAAAAAGAATCACATTGATCCCATTCATTTGTCTGATGCACTTGCACCAGGGTTAATGTTAGCTTATGGAATTGGGCGAATTGGTTGTCATTTAAGTGGCGATGGCGATTGGGGTGTGGTGAATTCAGCATACATGAGCAATGGCGCTGGCGAAATGATGAAAGCTGTTCCAGGTTTTTTTGAAGCCAATGTATTACCAAATTTTAGCGATTATTATGCCAACGAGTTTGGCGGATTAGCAAATGTAAGAGCCATTTATTTTGAGGGATGGAGTTTTTTACCTGATTGGTTTTGGGGATTTAATTACCATAACAATGTAATAAAAGCGGGTGTTCAAATGACCAATTGCACAGGTTCACATTGCTACATGTTACCCAATCCGGTTTTCCCAACTGCCTTGTATGAAGCCATAGTTTGCATCCTTTTATTTGTTGGATTTTGGGTATTCAGGGCTAAGTTTATTAAACCAGGAACTTTGATTAGTTTCTACATGATCATAAATGGAATTGAACGTTTTACCATTGAAAAAATCAGAGTAAATACCACCTATTCTATTGGCGGATTTCACCCAACACAGGCGCAGTTAATTTCTACTTCCATGATCATTGTTGGCGCTTTGATGTTCTATTATTTTTATACTAGGAAAACAGAAAAATTGGAAACAGGTGAATAAGTAAAGTATATTGATTAAAACAAAACTTACCAGCCGGTTCGTATTTGTAATCCGAACCATTTACTGTAAGGATTTGTAATCCGTATTCCACTGTGTCAATCAAAAGCAAATTTTTAAAAAGACTTTTATTTTTTTGAATTGCAAATGCTTTTAATATGAAGTGCGGTTTGCAAAACCGCACTGGCAGTAATTTAAAGTTAGAAAATTCAAAAGCAGTATAAAAAATTATTGATGCTTATAAAAAGCTTCAGCTACTAATAAGTCTTCGGGTGTGGTAATTTTTATGTTTTTGTAATCGCCAGGAATCAGGTTAATGGCATGTCCGTTGGCTTCCAACACACTGGCATCATCGGTAAAGTTAATATGATCTTGTGCTTGGTAAGCTTCTTTAATGATGTTGCATTTAAAAGTTTGAGGCGTTTGAATCAAAAAATAAGCATCACGGTTCACGTTTTTATTACCTAATAAATCTACTTTTCTAATGGAATCTTTTAAGCGAACTGCAGCTACAGCATTGCCTTTTTTGGCAGCTACATCAAAACTATTATTAATAATTTCAGCAGTTATAAACGGCCTAACTCCATCGTGAATGGCTACTAAATCTTCCTCATTGCAAAGCACCAAACCATTTTGAACTGATTCAAATCGGGAAGCACCACCAGACACTATTTCGTGTGCTAAATTGAAAGAAAAATGAGTGCATAATTCTTTCCAAAAATCAATTTGATTTAATGGTAAAACCACAATAATATTTGAAACATTACATTGA
Source organism: uncultured Bacteroidota bacterium (assembly GCA_903888395.1). Classification (GTDB taxonomy): domain Bacteria; phylum Bacteroidota; class Bacteroidia; order UKL13-3; family UKL13-3; genus JAAFJM01. The sequence continues at coordinate 1,835 of CAISTO010000205.1, forward strand.
TCAAATGCTTCAATAGTGTGCATCAATATTGGCTTTCCAGCTAATAAAATAAACTGTTTTGGCA
>CAISTO010000206.1 GCA_903888395.1 uncultured Bacteroidota bacterium
ATAATTGTCTTTTTAGGCTGTAAAGCGTTAGGAAATAAGATATAAATATTATAGTGTAATGAGTATAGAATTTATTTCTAACTATCAAGTTAATTAATTGAAAATATTATTAGATTTATGAAAATTCTTTGGGTTGTAAATACTCTTTTTCCAGCACCCAGTAAAGAGTTGGGATTGTCAGTACCAGTTGTAGGAGGATGGATGTATGGTTTGGCATCACAAATTTGTAAATATGTAAATATAGAATTAGCTGTGGCAACAACTTATGAAGGTTCAACATTAAAAGAAATGACAATAAATGGCATTCAATATTTTTTATTGCCTTCTAGTAACAACTTAAAATATGATACAAGTTTAGAAATTTATTGGGCGGAAATTGCTGAACGTATCAAACCTGACATAATTCACATACATGGTACGGAATTTGCTCATGGTTTGTCTTGTATGCGTAAATTGCCTAATATACCTTATGTAATTTCAATACAAGGTTTAGTAAGTATATACACAAAGTATTATTTTTCAGGTATATCACTAGGTGATATTGCAAAAAATATTACGTTTAGAGATTTGCTAAGGTTAGATACTATTATTAATGCTAAAGCTAAATTTAAAAAAAGAGGAATACTTGAAAAAGAATATATTAAATTAACTAAAAACGTAATTGGAAGGACTTCATGGGATTATGCTAACACAAAAGCAATAAATCCTTTTTTAAATTATCATTTTTGTAACGAAACATTAAGAGATGGATTTTATTCTGCTGCTAAGTGGAAATATGAAAAATGTGAACCCAATACTATTTTTTTAAGTCAAGCTGATTATCCAATTAAGGGATTACATCAAGTGCTAAAAGCTTTGAAAATAGTTAAACATACATATCCAAATGTGAGAATTAAAGTTGGTGGTAATAATATAATTAAAAACTCCTCATTAAAAGATAAAATTCGACTATCAGGTTATGGAAAATACATAAAAAGATTGATCACCGATAATGCACTGGAAAATAATATTTTGTTTCTCGGAACATTGACAGAAGATGAAATGATTAAGGAGTACTTGAGTGCAAATCTGTTTATTTGCCCATCAAGCATAGAGAATAGTCCAAATTCATTAGGTGAAGCACAAATGCTAGGAGTACCTGTAATTGCATCTTATGTTGGTGGTGTGCCAGATATGGTGGTAGATGGTAAAACTGGATTTTTATATCGATTCGAAGAAATAAATATGCTTGCTTTGCTAATAGAACATATATTTTCAATGTCTATTCAAAATTTAAATATTTTAAGCATAAATGAACAAGATGTAGCAAGGAAAAGACATGATTCAAGTTTTAATGTAAAACAAATAACATATATTTACAACAATGTTTGCCACCTTAATAATTAGTATTATTGCCGTTATTTTTGCTTGGTATTCAAGGTTTCAAAACACTAAATATGGTGGTTTAGAAATTTCGTTTATTTTACTAACCATTTTTATGTCAATAAGATATAATTTCGGCAATGATTATCAACTTTATTTAGATGGTTTTTTGCAAACCGCAAGAAATGTAAATATCGATGTTAATGATGATTATTTTGAAATTGGATGGCTGTTTTTGTATTGGTTATTTCAGCCAATAGGATTTTTTGGAATGGTGATTGTTTTGACGGTTTTTGAGTTTGCTGTTATTTATAGATTTATTAAAAAATATGTTCCTAAAAAATGGTATTGGCTTTCAGTATTATATTTTGCATTAGATCCAAGTAATATGCTAGTTTGTGGATCAATGATGAGGCAATTTTTTGCTATGTGTATTTTTATTTTATCAATTGATTTTATAATAGAAAAAAAATGGGTAATTTCAAATATATTAATTTTCATTGCGTCATTATTTCATTCAAGCGCTTTAATATTATTTCCTTTTTGCTTTTTTGGGTTTTTGAATTTTAAACTTAAAACTAAAACAGCATTAATTTGGCTTGGAGTTTATTTAATTCTGTATATTTTAGCTGTAAAATTGTTCGGTGATTATATATTTTCATTATTAAAGATAGAAAAATTTGTAAGATATGAAGATTATTTAGGAGGAGAAAAAGACGTTGCAGATACTGGTTTGGGAGCAATATTTTATTTGATTTTGTACGTATTAATCATATTTCATCAAAAGTTTCAGAATAAAAGTATGAGGATAATATTTTTGTTGTTTGCTATGTATCCAATTTTTCAGGTTTTTGAAGGAGTGGGAAATATGATTGGTAGGCTAGGTTATTATTTAAATATTTTAGCTATAATATGTTATCCATTAATGTTTAAAGTGATTAAAAATGAACTAATAAAAAATACTGTTATTTTGGTTCATTTAATCGTAATGGTTAAAACTTATATTGTTTTCTTTAATCCCAAAGGTATTTGGTATGATTCATTTTACATTTATAAAACCATCTTTTCTGTTTCCTCTTGGATGTAAGTTATTTATATAGAAATTTTCGAATTAATAAATTGTTTTTGCTTAGATTTATTTAGTTATACATTAAAAAATATTTCAAAAAAATGATGAATATACTTTTTGTCGGGACACTTTGTTCCGAAAAATTAATATCTAAAATGTTAGATGAACAATTGGGATTACCAAATCTTGCTACTCAAAAATTTTATAGGTTATTGGTACAGGGTATCGCTTTAAATGAAGAATTGTTTAATATTAAAGTTTTAGCCACCCCTGATTATGTAAAAAAAATTGATGGAAGTAAATTTATATTCAAAAAAAAAGAAGTTGAAAATAATGTAAATTATTCTTACACACCCATTGTATTATTTCCAGTAGTAAAAAGACTTGTAATTATATTTTCTATTTTAATTAATATTTTAAAATGGAAATTTCAAAGTAAATATAAGCATAATGTGTTAATTTTTGATGTCTTAAATTTAAGTAGTTCATTCACTTGTGTTGTTTTATCAAAATTGTTCAATATTAAAACAATCGCTGTTGTAACGGATTTGCCATCATTTATGTTTGTTCTTAAAGAAAAGATAAGTTTTTACAATAAGGTAATAATTTTTTGTCAAAATTTTATTATAAAAATGTCAAGTGGATATATTTTACTTTCAGAGTACATGAATTTAGTAATAAATAAAAATATTAAACCTTATTGTATTATTGAAGGACTTGCGGATATACAATTATTAAATAGTTCTAAAATTGAAAATGATACAATATGCAAAGAAAAAATAGTTCATTACAGTGGTGGCTTGTATGAGAAATTTGGAGTAAAGTCTTTAATTGAAGCTTTTATGCTCATTAAAGGGGATAATATTAAACTACATTTGTTTGGAAATGGAGACCTAGTTGAATATATTAATTATTGTATTAAAAAGGATAATCGTATAATTTTTTTTGGTTACAGAGAAAATAAAGAAATTCTTAAGGATCAAAAAAAATCACTGATACTGGTTAATCCTCGTTATTCAACTGAGGAATATACTAAGTACTCTTTTCCCTCTAAAACCATTGAATATATGTCATCAGGTGTACCGTTATTAACCACAAAATTGCCTGGCATTCCTTCGGAGTATTTTGAATTTGTTTATAGCATTGTTAATGAAACTATTGATGGGTATAAAACATCATTAGAAAAAATATTAAACAAGCCAAAGTGTGAATTAATTTCATTTGGAGCAATAGCAAAAGATTTTGTTATGACACACAAGAATAATAAAGTCCAAGCACTTAAAATATACAATCTATTTAATGATGTAAAATGAAATATTACTTTGTAAATATAATATTAAGAATATTACCCAGTTCAAGATTTTTTAGATTAAAAAGATTGTTGTTAACCTACATTGGTGCAACTATTGGGGAAAACGTGCGTGTAATGAGAATTAAAGTTGAAGGAGTGAAATTGAGAATTGGTGAAAATACTTTTATTGGAGATGAAACATTAATTACTGGTGGTGATAGCATTGTATCAATTGGTTCAAATTGTGATATTTCCTCTCGTGTTAGTATTGTTACTGGAACTCATAAAATCGGGGATAAAGAAAAAGCAGCAGGTGAGGGGTATTCTGAAGATATTATAATTGAGGACGGTGTTTGGATTGGCTTTGGAGCAATAATTTTACATGGGGTAACTATTGGAAAAGGAAGTATTATAGGAGCTGGTGCTGTAGTGAATTCAAATATTCCAAGTGGAGTTTTAGCAATAGGTATTCCTGCAAAAATAAAAAAGCATTTAAATCCGATTTAATTATTATATGAAAATACTTTACCTTTATTCAGAACTTATGGGTTATCAAATACCTATTTTTAAAGAATATGTAAATAAACATTGCGCTAGTGTGGATGTTGTTTATTGGGATAAAAACAAGTTTACAAATTATATTCCACCAAAAATTGAAGGAGTGAATTTTTATAAGCGGTCACAGTTTAATTATAAAAATATTTCAGATTTAACCTTAAACAATAATTATTCTATAATTTATATTTCAGGATGGATGGATTTTGATTACCTAAGAATTGTTTTTGCAGAGAGAAAAAAAGGAATTCCTGTTGTAACTGGGTTTGATGACATTTGGAGAAGGACAATTAGGCAGAGTTTTGGCGCCATTTGTTTTCCTTTTATAAAATCTTTTTTATTTACTCATGCCTGGGTGGCTGGTCCATTACAGTTTGAATATGCTAAAAAGCTTGGTTTTAAGAATTCTGAGATTATTTTCAATTGTTTGAGTGCCGATATTAATTTGTTCAATAATGTTTTTGAAGAAACAAAAGCACAAAAGCAAGTTAATTATCCTCATGTTTTTTTATATGCTGGACGTTTTGAAAAAGTAAAGGGAGTTGATCTTTTGGTTTGTGCGTGGAGGAACCTGTTGGAAAAAGGTTTGACAAAGGATTGGGAAATAGAATTGATAGGTAGTGGTTCATTATTAAAAGAAATAAATACAGATGGGATTTATTTAAGACCTTTCATGAGTCCTAATGAGTTGGCTTCAAATTTGATTAATTATGGATGTTATATTTTACCAAGTAGATTCGAACAATGGGCTCTGGTAATTCATGAATTTGCTGCTGCGGGATTCCCTTTAATATGTTCAAATATTTGTGGTGCTGCTCCTGTTTTTGTTACAAAATCATATAATGGTTTTATTTTTGAGTCCGAAAATATACAAGACCTAGAGATTCAGATGTTACGTATAATTAATAGCACTGATATACAGTTATTCGAAATGGCTCATAAGAGTCATTTTATTGCACAGAAAATTAATCCTGAAATCTCTGCAGCAAGTTTTATGGCTATATTGAATTAATTAATAGAAAGATGGTATTTTTTAATATTTGTGTTGAAGGAAACACTGGCTCAACGGGAAGAGCTGCAGAAGAAATGGGACGTTTTCTAATCTCTAAAGGATGGGATAGTTACATAGCACATGGACGATTTAAAAGAAAGAGTCAATCCTTAACAATACAAATTGAAAATAAATTAGGGTTAGCATACCATGGCATTATTACAAGAATTTTTGATAGGCATGGACTTGGGTCAAAAATTGCTACTCATAGACTTATTAAAAGAATAAAAAAAATTAATCCAGATATTATTCATTTACATCATTTACATGGGTATTATATAAATATAGAACTCTTATTTAATTTTTTAAAAAGCTTCGAAAAGCCTGTTATTTGGACGTTCCATGATTGTTGGGCCTTCACAGGGCATTGTGCACATTTTGATTTTGCAGGCTGTAATAAGTGGAAACTAGAATGTAATAATTGCCCTCAAAAAAGAGAGTATCCAGCATCTTATTTTGCGGATAGGTCTACGGAAAATTTTCTGTTAAAAAAAGAACTATTTAATTCATTACCCCAATTAAATATTGTAAGTGTATCTAATTGGTTAAATTCAAAAGTAGAGGAATCATTTTTGATGAATCAGAAGCGACATGTTATTTTAAACGGTATAAATTTAGAATTATTTAATCCAAATATAGAAAATTTAAACATATGTCAAAAATATGGATTTGAAAATAAATTTACTGTTATAGGAGTAGCTAGTCCATGGTCGGATAAGAAGGGATTATTTGATTTTATAGAATTAAGTAAAATTGTAAAAGATGATGTGGTTTTTATTTTAGTTGGGATTAAAAAGGAGCAATTTAAATTATTACCACCCAATATTATTGGAATACCAAAGACAGAAAATCAAAACGAATTAAAGGATTTATATGTTTCTGCTGATATATTTATGAATCTTTCAGTTGAGGAGACATTTGGTCTAACAACTGCAGAAGCTTTAGCTTGTGGAACACCTGCGATTGTATATAATTCGACTGCATGCCCTGAAATTATTGATTTGGATACTGGTATTGTAGTACCAAGAAGGAAAATAGAATTATTAAATAAAGCTATAGAAGAAATACGTGTTAAAGGGAAAAGTTATTATTCTAATTCATGTAGAAAAAGAGCTATAGAATTATTTGATAAAAATAGGCAGTTAAATCAATATTGGGAATTAATTCAATCACTAACATCAAAAAAGTAAAAAAATCATGATAAGAGATTATCAAATTTGTGTTAATACAATTATGGATACTTCCGATCCAAATATTATTTTTGACGAAAACGGAATAAGCGATTATTATTATAATTTTAAAAACCAAATCATACCAAATTGGCATACCAATGAAGTTGGTATGTTGGAGTTAAATAAAATAGCTGAAAAAATAAAAAAAGACGGCATAGGAAGGGATTTTGATTGTATTATTGGATTAAGTGGAGGCCTAGATAGTTCCTATGTAGCTTATGTTGCAAAAGAAATAATGGGATTAAGGCCACTATTATTTCATGTTGATGCAGGTTGGAATACAGATAAGGCAGTTGGTAATATTGAAAAGCTTTGTAATGGGTTAGGTTTAGATTTGTACACTGATGTAATTAATTGGGAAGAAATGAAAGATCTCCAAGTCGCCTTTTTAAAATCCCAAATAGCTGACCAAGATTTACCTCAAGACTATGCTTTTTTTTCTGGTTTGTATAAATTCGCAAAAAAAAATAAAATAAAATTTGTTTTAACAGGTGGGAATTATTCAACAGAATGTTGCAGAGAGCCAGAAGAATGGGGTGGATTTCCTGGTATAGATGTGACTTTGGTTAATGACATTCATTCAAAATTTGGAAAAAGAGCTTTAAAAACATTTCCACTTGTAGATATTTTAAGTTACAAATTATACTATAAATATATTCTAGGGATGCAAGTTTTTAAGCCTCTAAATTTATTACCCTATATTAAGGAGGATGCAGAAAAGTTATTGAAAGAAAAATTCGGCTGGGAGCCCTTTCAACATAAACACCATGAGTCAAGATTTACCCGGTTTTATGAAGATTATTGGTTACCTAGAAAATTTGGCTTTGAAAAGCGAAGAGCACATTTTTCAAGTTTGATTTTAACAGGGCAAATGACAAGAGAGGATGCATTAGTTCGTATTTCTAAACCTGAGTTAAGTGAGGTAGATTTGATGAAAGAATTTGAATATGTTGCTCATAAATTGGATTTAACTGTGGATAAATTGCAGCAAATATTTGATGGGCCAAATAAAACCTTTTATGATTATAAAAGTAAAATAAAACTCATTAAATTAGGTGCCCAAATGATGCAAAAATTAGGGCTTGAAAAAAGACTTTTTAGATGATAACAATAGTAGATTATGGGGTAGGCAATATAAATGCATTTTTAAATGTATATAAACGCTTAAATATTCCAGCCAAAGTTGCAAAAAATTATACTGATTTGCAGGATGCCCAAAAGTTGATTCTTCCTGGTGTGGGCCATTTTGACCATGCAATGAGTGAATTAATAGCCTCTGGTATGAGGTCTAAACTTGATGAGTTGGTTTTAGATAAGCAAATTCCAATAATTGGAATTTGCGTTGGTATGCAAATGATGGGGAATTTTAGTGAAGAAGGTACCATGAGAGGTTTGAATTGGATAGACGCTTCAGTAAAGAAATTTGATGAGTCAAAAATCAAACAAGTTACAAGCCTTCCTCACATGGGATGGAATGACGTGAATCCAATTACGAATCATCCACTTTTTAAAGGTTTAGAAAAAGAAGCGTTGTTCTATTTTTTGCACTCTTATTATTTTAAATGTAACAATTCAACTAATATTATAGCCACTTCCGAGTATGGAGGTCTATTTACATCTGCTGCACAGCATAATAATGTGTATGGCATTCAATTTCATCCTGAAAAAAGCCATCATTATGGTGAAACTTTATTGCACAATTTTGCGAAAATATAAGTATGCTTAGACCTAGAATCATACCCAGTTTGTTAATTCAAAATAATGGATTGGTAAAAACTATAAATTTTAAAAATCCGAAATACGTTGGCGACCCAATAAATGCCGTCAAAATATTTAATGAAAAAGCAGTTGATGAATTGGCCATTTTTGACATAGATGCAACCGTATTAGGGAAAGAGCCAAATTACAATTTGATTGAAAGACTTGCAAGTCAGTCAATGATGCCGCTGTGTTATGGTGGGGGTGTGAAATCAATTGAACAGGCAAAAAAAATTTTTAGTTTAGGTATTGAAAAAATTGCATTGAGTTCAGCAATAATTCAGAATCCCAATTTAATTACACAAATTTCCGATTGCGTGGGCGCTCAAAGTGTCATTGTAGTGTTGGATATAAAAAAAAAACTACTTGGTGGGTATGAAATATACACACACAATGGAAAAAAAGCCACTGGAATTGACCCTCTTAAATTTATTGAAACAGCTCAAAAATTAGGTGCAGGAGAAATTATAATTAATTCAATAGATAGAGACGGTATGATGAAAGGTTATGATTTAGATCTAATAGCTAAAGTTCGAGAAAAAATTTCACTTCCAATGACTGTTTTGGGTGGTGCTGGTTCATTATTTGACATTCAACAAGTAATTGATAAACATGGTGTTATTGGTGTTGCTGCTGGAAGTCTATTTGTGTTTAAAGGACCTTATAAAGCAGTTTTGATTAACTATCCAACTCAACAAGAAAAAAACAAAATATTTAAAATTATTAAATAATGGAAATAAATAATAAAACTTTACTTATTACAGGAGGTACTGGATCCTTTGGTAATGCAGTATTGAACAGATTTCTTAATACTGACCATTTCAAAGAAATTCGCATTTTTTCCCGTGATGAGAAAAAGCAAGATGACATGCGCAATCAATTGAAAAGCGATAAATTGAAATTTTTAATTGGTGATGTAAGAGATTATAGCAGTGTGGAACGCGCCATGCGTGGCGTAGATTATGTATTTCATGCTGCAGCGTTAAAACAAGTACCTTCTTGTGAATTTTTTCCTTTAGAAGCTACAAAAACCAATGTATTTGGCACACAAAATGTAATAGATGCTGCGGGCGTTAATAAAGTAAAAAAAGTTATTTGTTTAAGTACCGATAAAGCAGCCTATCCAATTAATGCCATGGGAATTTCTAAGGCGTTAATGGAAAAAGTGGCCATAGCTGCTTCACGCAATTTAACAGAAACCACTGTTTGTTTAACACGTTATGGAAATGTAATGGCCTCTCGAGGATCTGTTATTCCATTGTTTTTAAAACAAATAAAAAATGGTGATATCATCACCATTACAGACCCAAATATGACCCGTTTTCTAATGTCATTAGACGAAGCAGTTGAATTGGTTTTATTTGCATTTGAACATGGAAATTCAGGTGATTTATTTGTAAATAAAGCACCCGCAGGAACTATACGTGATTTAGCACAAGCCATGAAAGAATTGTGTAATGCCGACAACGAAATAAAAATAATTGGCACTCGTCATGGGGAGAAATTATATGAAACTTTGTGTACCCGAGAGGAGATGATGAAAGCGGAAGACATGGGTGATTTTTATAGAATTCCAGCAGATAATCGTGATTTAAACTATGCACGCTTTTTCTCAGAAGGCGAACAAGACATTGCCAAAATAGAAGATTACCATTCCCATAACACGAATCAACTTGGAGTAGAAGGAATGAAGAAATTATTACTTAAATTACCAATCATCAGAAGAGACGTATTAGGCGAAAAAAACATATCACAATACATAGATTAAATAAAATTGCTGTCAACTTTCAGCAATCAGCTATCAGTGGTCAGCTATCAGTAAATAATTTCACTATCAAATAGAAATCTAAAATTCTAACCGCTAATAGCTGACAGCCAAATACTGAAAGCTCAAAAAAAAATTAAATTCAAAACTCAAACAGCTGTAAGCTAAATGCTGACCGCTGAAAGCTAACAGCTGAAAACTAAAAAAATGTTAAAAATAGGAATCACCGGACAATCCGGATTTATTGGCAAACATATATACAATACACTGGGATTATCCCCAGAAAAATTCGTACGCATTGATTTCAAAAAAGAGTATTTTGAAAATGAAAATGATTTAGATGTTTTTGTAAGCAGCTGTGATGTAATTATTCATTTAGCTGCTATGAATAGGCATAACGATGCAAATATCATTTACCAAACCAATATTGAATTAGTAAATAAATTAATAGCTACATTAGAAAGGACAAACTCAAAACCACATATTTTATTCTCTTCATCAACTCAAGAAGAAAAAGACAATTTATATGGAAAATCAAAAAAAGAAGGTCGTGAATTATTGGCAAATTGGGCTGCAAAAAACCAAGCAAAATTTACAGGATTAGTGATTCCAAATGTATTTGGACCTTTTGGTCACCCCTACTATAATTCAGTGGTCGCCACTTTTTGCCATCAATTATCGAATGGTGAAACACCAACTGTAAATGGTGATAGCCAATTAAATTTGATTTATGTGGGAGAATTGGTGAATGAATTTATTGGTCAAATTGAAATTGCTATCAAAAAAGATTCTTTTCAAGAAACAATTTATATAAATCACCAACATGAAATTACCTTATTAAACCTATTGGATAAAATAACAAATTTCCATATTGATTATCAAGAAAAAGGAATTATTCCTGAACTAAATACTGCATTAGATTATTTGTTATTCAACACTTTCAGGTGTTACATGCCTATCAAATCACATTTTCCTGTTAAATTTACAAGTCATCCAGACAATAGAGGTGCATTCACTGAAATAATCAGGTTAAATATTGGAGGGCAGGTTTCTTTTTCAACAACAGTGCCTCAAATTACTAGAGGAAATCATTTCCATACCCGTAAAATTGAACGATTTGCAGTAATCAAAGGCAAAGCATTAATTCAACTCAGACAAATTGGTACAAATGAAGTGTTTGATTTCTATTTAGACGGAAATGAACCTGCCTATGTAGATATGCCAATTTGGTACACACATAACATAAAAAACATCGGTGACGAAGAATTGTACACCATTTTTTGGATCAATGAATTTTACGATGCGAACGATCCTGATACTTTTTTCGAGATAGTGTAATTAGTGTAATTAGTGATTAGTGACTTGTGATTAGTAAAAAGTAATTCACCAATCACCAGTATCAAATCACCAGTATCAAATAACCAGTATCCAGTCACCAATAACCAGTGACCAATAACCAATCACCAATCACCAATATGACACATAAAGATTTAGATGTTTGGAAAAAGTCAATTGAATTTGTGACTTCAATTTATAAAAAAACCAGTTCATTCCCAAAGGAAGAAATATATGGTTTAACTTCTCAAATAAGAAGAGCGGCCATTTCTATTCCATCTAATATTGCTGAGGGAGCAGCGAGAAGAAATAAAACCGAATTTAGGCAGTTTCTATATATATCCTTAGCAAGTGCAGCTGAATTAGAGACCCAATTAATTATATCATATAATTTAAATTTTATAACTAATGAAAATCAATTGGAGATGACAAATGAATTAAATATAATATCCAAAATGTTGCAGGGATTAATCAAATCACTCAACATTACAAACTAGTCAATATTCACAAACCAACAAATAATAATAAGTAATTTTAAATAACTTATGGATAATTCAACAAAAAATACTGATTCACCAATCACTAATAACCAATCACCAGTAACCAATCACCAATCACCAATCACTAATCACCAGTCACCAATAACCAGTAACCAGTCACCTATCAAACAACTAAAATTAGTAACCGTTGTCGGTACCCGTCCAGAAATCATTCGACTATCACGTGTGATGGCTAAAATGGATGAATCACCTGCTATAGAACATATCATTGTACATACTGGTCAAAACTATGATTACGAATTAAACCAAATATTTTTTGATGATTTGGGAATTCGTAAACCTGATTATTTTTTAAATGCTGCTGGTGCAACTGCTACCGAAACAATAGGACAAATTTTAATAAAAATAGACGCATTGTTAGCAGAATTAAACCCTGATGCTTTTTTGGTATTAGGTGATACTAATAGCTGTTTATGCGCTATTCCAGCAAAAAAACGCCATATTCCAATCTTCCACATGGAAGCAGGAAACAGGTGTTTTGACCAACGTGTACCAGAGGAAACCAATAGGAAAATTGTGGATCATATTGCTGACATCAACTTAACTTACAGTGATATTGCTAGAGAATATTTGCTTAGAGAAGGCTTGCCAGCAGATAGAATTATCAAAACGGGTTCTCCCATGTTTGAAGTGTTGAATCACTACAAACCCAATATTGACAAAAGTGATATTTTAAATAAACTTTCTTTAGAGAAAGGAAAATACTTTTTAGTTTCAGCGCACAGAGAGGAAAATATTACCAACGACAAAAACTTCTTTGGATTGATTAATAGCCTAAATGCAATTGCTGAAAAATACAAATATCCTATTATTGTTAGCACGCATCCTAGAACACGAATTCGTTTAGAAAAACTTGAAATGCTAACGGCTTTTAGCAATCAGCAATCAGCAAATGAAAATAATCAAAAAACTGAAAGCCAATCGCTGAAAGCTGATAGCTTGATTCAGTGGCAAAAACCGATGGGTTTTAACGACTACAACGCCTTACAAGTAAATTCATTTGCGGTATTATCCGACAGCGGAACTATATCTGAAGAAAGCTCTATATTAAACTTTTCTGCTTTAAACATCAGAGAAGCACATGAAAGACCTGAAGCCATGGAGGAAACTGCGGTAATGATGGTAGGAATGAATACAGAAAGAATCATGCAAGGATTGACACAATTAACGCATGAAAAAGAAACTAGTCATAGAATTTTTAAACCTATAAATGATTACAGCATGCCCAATGTTTCTGATAAAATGGTTAGAATTATAATTAGCTATACAGATTATATAAAAAGAGTAGTTTGGAGTGAAGAATTCTAGGTAATCACATGCGCATATTAATACATTCAATTGCTTTTTATCCTGATGGAGTTTCTACTGCATATTTATATAATGATATAGCATTAGGTTTTAAAAAATCTGGAGCCGATGTTATAGTAATTACCACAACACCTCATTATAATTTTGAAGGAAAATATAG
>CAISTO010000207.1 GCA_903888395.1 uncultured Bacteroidota bacterium
ACATTTCGAAAAAATTAGCTCATTTACCCATTCAAATCAGCACCATTAGCCGTGGAATTTCAATTGGTGGTGAACTAGAATATGCCGATGAAATTACATTGGGAAGAAGTATTGTGAGCAGAATTCCTTATGGAAAATAATTTTGATTATTAAATAAACTAGGAAATAACTATTGTTTAATACACCATTTTATTCCATTTTTTTGATGGTATTCTATCAAGCCATATTTTTTTGCAAAAAACAATTTGTTAGCACAGGTAGGAATATTAGTTGAATCCGCCCCAAGTATTTTAAATTCAAAAACTTCAGGAAATTTTACTCCAAACCTATTCGTATAAATTGGGTAATAATTATATTTTAAAACTTGGGGTGCATTTAATTTATTGGACTCTACAATACGACTTAAAGTATCTGTATTTAGATTAATTGTAAAGGATTCAGATAGCCAGTCATTATTTTCTGCAACCGAATAACTACAATAAAGATTAAAGAGATCATTAGTGGAATTGAAATCTAAACCATAAGAAACACGAAAATTATAAATAGAAGCTATAGTTGTTATTCGTCTTACCTGCATTTGAAAGTCTTTACACTCATCTCCTGGCTTGACATTAAAATTGTATACTCCACCTGCAAATTTGTGTTTGGGCGATACTGAATAAAGGGTCTGTTTTAAACTATCTGATGATTCAATAATATATGATGAATAGTTTTGACTGTAGCAGAACCAATTAGTATCAGGAAAATAGACGTTTACCTCAATCTTATTGGTACAGTCTTCTTTTTTACATGCACTAATTAATACATAGAAAAAAGTGAAGAATAATGCTATTTTAGTTCCCATTCTTCTGTATGATTAGTAAAGTAAAAACCTATAATACCTTTAGTTTTTGTATAATAAAATCCTTGGGGAATAATAAAACTACTGTCAAGTAAAGTCCTATTCACTAAAAAAACGCTGTCATAATTTTTATACTTAACTAAAAAACTTTGTTCTCCTACATTTGTGTAAATATTCGGATTTAAACTGAACGTTTTATCACCAATAATAACATCCATTTTATCTGGAAGTGTGGTTAAATTTAAACTATCAATACCCGTTGTATTTTTATATCTTTTAAGTTGAATATTTAGGCTAGAACTAAACAATGACGAATAAGTTAAGTTCTCATTCTCGTTGGTAAAATAGTCATAATATGAGTATTTGTATGGACAAGGGCTCTCTATTTCCCTTTCATACAAATTTTGTTTGTAAGATTGTTTAATTAAAGGAGAAACAGAATATGTAAATATTTTATTGTTTTTATTAACGAATTCAATTGAAGAAGGTATATTATTAGGAATCCATTTATTATTGGAATCAAGTCCGGCAAACCCATATGATTTTGCTTTATAATTTTGCTGAGAATAGTTAAATGTTTCACAAGGACCATTACCACCAGATTCAGGCTGTGAACATGAATAAATTAATAAAATAATAAACAATAGAATGGATAATTTCATACGAACGAAGTTACTTTTTTTATTATAATAAAAAAATAGTTTATTGATTGATTCTGAGCAATAGTGAACTGGAATATGCCGATGAAATTACATTGGGAAGAAGTATTGTGAGCAGAATTCCTTATGGAAAATAATATTTTAGTTTTTGAAAATATTTTAAACTTGCATTGGCACTTCCATTAATAAAAATTCTGCATCAGATTCTGCGGTAA
>CAISTO010000208.1 GCA_903888395.1 uncultured Bacteroidota bacterium
GTAGCTGCAGGCCTAACATCATATGGCGATTTTGGAGTAGCAAGTTCTACATCAGTGAATACTTTGCCAGTAAAATGGTTAACATTTAACGCAACTAAAATTGATAAAAACAATATTCAATTGGCTTGGTCTACCGCTTCTGAAACTAATAATAATGGTTATGAAATAGAACGCAGTTACGATGCTAAAAACTTTACCAATATTGGTTTTGTAAAAGGAGCTGGAACAAGTAATAAATTGAATAACTACTCATTCATTGATGCTAACACAAATGGTTTTGATGTATATTACAGATTGAAACAAATAGATTTTGATGGTAATTTCTCATACTCAAATATTGTTAAAATTAGCAATATTGACAATGGCACATTTGATATTGTAAATGTGCAGCCAAATCCATTTGATAATGAATTAAATATTAGAATAAATGCTATTTCTGATAAAAATATTCAAGTGTTAATTTACGATTCAAAAGGTGCGTTAGTAAGCGAAAGAAATGTAAGTGCAATATTGGGTTTAAATACCATAAACATTGATAATGCCAATGTTTTACCTAAAGGCTTTTATGTGTTAAAAGTTACCCAAGGCGGAATGACTAAAGCTGTTAAATTGGTGAAATAAAGTAGTGTTCTTTTCAAAACAAAAAAGCTGCACTTTAATAAAAGTGCAGCTTTTTTGTTTTGAAAAAATCTTAAACAGTTTGTGTTAAAATCTTTTTCCAATTAATCGCATCATCTAAAATACTTTTGATGCTGCTGATTGGAATGCGTTCTTGTAACATTGAATCGCGGTGGCGAATGGTTACTGTTTGGTTTTCTAAACTTTCATGATCTACCGTAATGCAAAATGGAGTTCCTAATGCATCTTGTCTGCGGTAACGCTTTCCAATGGCATCTTTTTCTTCGTAAAAACAGTTATAATCAAACTTCAAATCGTCAATGATTTTACGTGCCACTTCTGGCAATCCATCTTTTTTAGTTAAGGGGAAAATAGCCACTTTATAAGGTGCTAAAATTGGTGGCAAAGCCAAAACCACTCGTGTGTCTTTTTTGTCGCCTTCGCCTACTTCTTCTTCCTTGTAGCTAGCGCAAAGTGTATATAAAAACAATCGGTCTAAACCAATGCTGGTTTCTATTACATAAGGAATATAATTGCCAAAAGGTTTTCCATTTTCGTCTACATCAGCATCAAAATACTGCATTTTTTTACCTGAATGTTCTTGGTGACTTTTTAAGTCAAAATCAGTTCTGGAATGAATACCTTCTACTTCTTTAAATCCAAAAGGAAAATCGAATTCAATATCGGTTGCCGCATCAGCATAATGTGCAAGTTTTACATGGTCGTGAAAGCGGTAACTGGCTTTATCGAACCCGAGAGCTAAATGCCATTTTATTCTTGCCTCTTTCCAATATTCGAACCATTGTTTTTGTGTACCTGGGCGAACAAAAAACTGCATTTCCATTTGTTCAAACTCGCGCATACGCATAATGAATTGGCGCGCTATAATTTCGTTTCTAAATGCTTTTCCGGTTTGAGCTATTCCAAATGGTATTTTCATTCTGCCACTTTTTTGAACATTTAAAAAATTCACAAAAATTCCTTGCGCAGTTTCTGGACGCAAGTATATTTTATCAGCATCTTCGGCCATTGCACCCATTTCGGTGCTGAACATCAAATTGAATTGGCGCACATCGGTCCAATTACGTGTTCCGCTATTTGGGCAAGCTATTTCGTGTTGTTCTATTAACGTTTTTAGTTGGTCTAAATCGTTTGCCAAAAGTGCATTATCCAAAGCCGTTTGTAACTCATCGGCTTTATTGGTTTTGCCATCTTTTTGGTATTTAGCAATTTTATCTTCCAATAAATTATCAGCACGGTAACGCTTTTTACTGTCTTTATTGTCAATCATTGGATCGCTGAAACCATCAATATGGCCGCTGGCTTTCCAAGTTTTTGGGTGCATAAAAATAGCAGCATCTAATCCCACAATATTATCGTGAGTTTGCACCATAAATTTCCACCAATATTGGCGCAAATTATTTTTTAGCTCCACCCCATTTTGCCCGTAATCATACACCGCACCTAAACCGTTATCATAAATTTCGCTGCTGGTAAATACAAAACCGTATTCTTTGCAATGCGATACTACTTTTTTAAATATATCTTCACTCATAAATTGAGGCGCAAAATAAGCAAAACTTGTTGATTTTTGATTTAGAGATTTAGAGATTTTTCGATTTAGAGATTTGTTAGATGATTAAATTGTTTTTTGTTGGATTGATAGATGGCTGAATTGTTATGTTGATGTTTTACCAATTTTTTTCAAACTAAAAATAAGCCATTTACATAAAAAATGAAATAAAATTACTTACAATACACTACATTCGCCACACATTATGCAAAAACAATGGCGAGCAAAACCCGAACCCGATAAGAAGACTGTTGAAGCCTTGTCTAGTGCTATTAATGTAAACAAAGTGCTTTCAGGAATTTTGGTGCAGCGTGGTGTTGATACTTTTGATAAAGCAAAAAACTTTTTTAGACCTCAATATTCCCACATGCACGATCCTTTTATTATGAAAGGAATGACAAGGGCCATTGAAAGAATAGACGAAGCCTTAGCAAAAAATCAAAAAATATTAATTTATGGCGATTACGATGTGGATGGAACTACTTCGGTTGCTACTGTTTATGATTTTTTTTCTAAGCGTTTTAAAGAAATAGAATATTATATTCCCGATAGATATACCGAAGGTTATGGCATATCGTTTATGGCCATTGACTGGGCCAGCAATAATGGTTACAGTTTAATTATAGCTTTAGATTGTGGTATAAAAGCCAACGATAAAGTAAAATATGCCAACAAAAAAGGCGTTGATTTTATTATTTGCGACCATCATTTACCAGGCGATGAATTGCCAGAGGCAGTAGCTATTTTAAATCCAAAACAAGCCGATTGCCCTTATCCTTTTAAAGAACTTTCGGGCTGTGGAATTGGGTTAAAATTAGTGCAAGGATATTGCATTAAACACGAAATTGATTTTAAAGAAGTAGAAGAATACATGGACCTTTCGGCCATTAGTGTAGCCAGCGATTTGGTGCCTATTATGGACGAAAACCGAGTAATTACTTACCAAGGTTTAAAAAAACTAAAAACTAATCCGAACCGAGGTATCAAAGCATTGTTAGAAAATTATGCGCCTAGGCCAGAATATTCGGTAAATGACATTGTATTTTTTATTGGGCCAAGAATAAATGCAGCAGGTAGAATTGCAGATGCAAAAGATTCGGTAAGGCTAATGATTTCTGATAAAGACAAAGATTCGGCAGAAATTGCTGAAATGATTAACCATCACAATAACGAACGCAGAAACTTTGATAGCAGCATCACCGAAGAAGCTTTTAATATGATTTTGGCCGATAAAGATTTTCATAACCGAAAATCTACGGTTTTATTTCATTCAGAATGGCACAAAGGTGTAATTGGAATTGTGGCTTCGCGCTTAATTGAAAAATATTACAGACCAACTATTGTTCTTACTGAAAGCAATGGAATGGCAGCTGGTTCTGCTCGTTCGGTAGAGGGTTTTGATTTATACGGTGCCATTGAAGAATGCGCTGATTTATTAGAACAATATGGTGGGCATACGCATGCTGCTGGTTTAACTTTAAGGGTGGAAAATGTTCCAAAATTTCAAGAAAAATTTGAAGCAATTGTTTCCAAAAACATTGTTACACGGAGTTTAACACCCGAAATAGAATACGATACTGAAATTCCTTTTAGGGCTATAACACCAAAGTTTTTTAGTGTGCTAAAGCAATTTGCTCCTTTTGGACCAGGCAATGCAAGCCCAATTTTTATGACCAGAAATGTATGGGATGTAGGCGATGCAACCATTGTTGGAAACAACCATTTGCGCTTAAGTTTAACCCACGAAGAAGGTGGAAGAATATACAAAGCAATTGGTTTTGGACTAGGCGAACACCATGATAAAGTAGCGCAAGGAATTAGCTTTGATATTTGTTATTATATAGAAGAAAATTTCTTTAACGGACACGTAAATTTACAACTGAATATTAAAGATATTTTGTTTAAAACGTAATTTCTACTTCCATTTCTTTACCGTCTCTAACTACAATGGCTTTTACTTTTTCGCCTTTGCTGTATTTACCCAAACATTTCATGTAAGCTTGCATATCGGTAACTTCGTCAACGCCTAATTTTATAAGGGTGTCGCCACGTTTTAAGTTTGCATTTGCAGCAGGTCTTCCCTCTGTAACTCCATCTATTCTTACCCCTTTTCCCTCGTATAAATAATCGGGCATAATGCCTAAAGTTACTTTAAAACTAGTACTTCCTGTGCTTGAATGCGTGTCTTTGGTTTTAGTGAATTTTAAACGTGGTTCATTTTCTAAATTATAAACCAAATTATATATGTATTTGATGACCGACAATTCGCCTTTGTAATTAATCAACTGATCGTCATCGCTAGGTTTGTGATAATCGTAATGTGAACCAGTAAAGAAATGTAAAACAGGAATTCCAATATTATAAAATGATGTGTGATCACTAGCACCCACGCCACTTTCCGATGTTTTTGGTTTTATACCTTCAATATTAATATTAGCCAAAGCAGTGTTCCATGTTGGCGATGTTCCTACACCATCAATGGCAAAAGATTGTTTAATAGTATCTAACCTTCCAAGCATATCCATATTTATCATGTAGTTAATTTTGGTGGTGTCAATGGTTGGATTTTTGCAAAAAAAATTAGAACCTAAAAGACCTTCTTCCTCGCCACTAAATGCAATGAACAAATAATTATATTTACTTAAATGTGCTTTTTTTATTACTTCGGCTAATTCAATTAAAGCAGCAGTGCCACTTGCATTGTCATCAGCTCCATTATGAATTTGTGGTTTTTCGTTTTCGGTTTTTCGGTAAGTAGAACCGCCTAATTCATTATAACCCAAATGGTCGTAATGCGCACCAATTACTACTGTTTGCGCAGCTTTATTGTTTAAATATGCAATTACATTATGGCCGGTTAAAGTTCGGGTTACGGTATCAATATTTAATTCTACTGAGGCATTGTCAAAATGAATAGAGTCTATTTTATTTTCATGCGAAATAAAATAAACAGGTATTTTATAAAAATGATTTCTGAAAAATGGTTTGAATTCAGGTTCTAAAATAGCTGCATTTTGGTTAATAATTATGACTGCTTTAGCGCCTAAAGTAATGGCTGTATCTATTTTACTTTCTAATCCTATTTTGTTATTTGGGTTGTTCTTATCAGCTAATTTATACACCAATATTTTACCATCTAAATGCTTTTTGTTTAAATAATCGGCAGTATTTCCCGCACCAAGCCAAATGGTTTTTCCTTTTATTATACCAATATTACTTTCACTTAAAGGATAAAAACCAGTTGGGTTTATGCCTCCTAAAACTTTTTCAAAACTTTTCCTGCTCATAGAAAAAGAAACATTATTGTACGATAACTTACTTAAAGTAAAAGACTGTAAAAACCCGCCATCACTGCCTTTTGGTGTTAAACCAAGCGATTGAAAATTATCAATTAAAAACTCATAAGCTAATTTTTCGCCACGGCTTCCCATTAATCGTCCTTCAAGCCTGTCGCTTGCTAAGTAACTTAAGTTTTGCTCCAATGAATTGATGGTTTCTTCATCGGTTTTTATTAAATTTTGGGCAAATAAATTGCCAAAGGCACTAAATAATAGAATGGATAATAAGTATTTCATAAATAACTTTTAATAAAACAATGGAAGCAAAACTAGCGAATATAATTCGAATGGTTTGAGATTTACTTTTTTGGGCAGTTTTTACGCCCATTTGAGCAAATAAAAATGTTCCAATAATTAAAGGTAAAGCTATGGGTAAAAGGATGTAACCAAATTGGAAATTGTTTACATAATTTTGGGGAACAGCATTTAAATTTAAAATGCCAATAACAACTGCAAAACCAAGGATAACTCCAGTAGAAATAGCACTTGCTTTTTTAATATCTAACTTCATCCATTCGGTAAAAACAGGCGTCATAATTACACCGCCTCCTAATCCCGACATGGCAGTAACTATGCCTGCAAAAGCACCAGTAATATTGTATTTATAGTTATCGGCTTTGGTGCTTTCAGCAATGATTGCTTTGGGTTTTGATAAAAACATTTTGAAAACAACAAACAAAAGCATGGTTAAAAAAAAGTATAAAAACACATCGCGGCTATACCAAGTTCCTCTGTTAATTAAGATTTGTAATATAACAACACTAACAATTCCGGGTAATAATGTTTGTAATATTTCCTTAAAATATAAATTGCCTAATTTGTACTGTTTGTAGCTTGCTACAGCTGCCGAAAACATAATTACAAAAAGCGAATTGGCTAAAACTGCTTTTACCAATTCTGTATCATGAAAATATTTTGAAAGGAAATAATCCAATACAGGAACATAAATGATGCCACCGC
This sequence comes from uncultured Bacteroidota bacterium, assembly GCA_903888395.1. GTDB lineage: Bacteria > Bacteroidota > Bacteroidia > UKL13-3 > UKL13-3 > JAAFJM01. The sequence goes on from CAISTO010000208.1 coordinate 6,490, forward strand.
CAACTCCCAAATAACCCGACATAAAGCCACCAAATGAGCCAAATAAAAATAGGATAATAAAATCGTTTATTGATAACATTTTTTATATAGGTAAATGTTATTTGATAGTAGTTAAAATGTTTTTGTAAGCTGTTTTATCAGCAAATATTTTTAATGCTGCTTGCACATCTACATCATGGTCAAAACCAGCTTCAATTCTTCCTTTTTGGAAATAATATCTTCTAACAATTTCTTCTTCTAACAAGCTAATAATTTCTACTTTATTTTTTTCAATATCTGCTTGCTTGTCATGGTTCATGCTTAATTTTAAAGCATCATATTGCATTTTAATTGCATCAAAATACTTTTCTTCTTCAGCTTTCTTTTTTACTTCTAATAAAGCAGTTTCAGTGGCTGTATTGTATTCGTAATCTTTATTGGCAATAAATGTTTTAAATTCATTGAAATCATTTTCAGATAATTTAAACGATTTGGCATCGCTGATGCTAGCATTTTTGTTTCGGTATGCAGTAGCAAAATCGAAAATTAATTGTTTTGAAATTAAACTTTCTGTAATTTTTGATAAAGCAATTGGTTCTACATTTATATCAGGATCTACACCACCACCATCAAAAACTTTACGGCCAACTTTAGTTTTAAAAGCTTTCTTTAAACTGTCTACAACACTGCCAACGCTGCCATCTTCGTTTTTATGCGAATAATCTAAAGCTTGAATGCAACGGCCACTTGGCGTGTAATATTTGGCGGTAGTAATTTTTATTTGCGCATTATAATTCAAAGGACGAGTAGATTGTACCAAACCTTTACCAAAAGTTTTTTTGCCAATTACTATTCCACGGTCCAAATCTTGAATGGTTCCACTTACAATTTCGGAAGCAGAAGCCGAACCCCTATTGGTTAAAACTACCAAAGGAATGCTTTCATCGGTACTTGGGTTTAAAGTTTTATACGTTTTTTCCCATTCTTTTACTTTTCCTTTTGTACTTACCACTTCTTGTCCTTGTGGCACAAAAATATTTACAATATTCACTGCTTCGTGTAATAATCCACCTGGATTTCCTCTAACATCTAAAATTACATTTTTAAGAGAAGTATTTTTCTTTAACTCTAAAAAGGCATCACGCACTTCTTTACCCGCATCATTTGTAAATCCTGTTAATTTTATAATTCCAGTTTCAGCATTTATCATTCCAAAATACGGAACATTTTTTACTTTAATTTCTTCACGTAACAACGATTTTTTCATTTCTACATCGTTGCGTTTGATGGTAATATTTACTTTGCTTCCAGCTTGTCCTTTTAGTAATTTGCTTACTTCAGTGGTCGATTTTCCTTTGTTGCTTTTTCCTTCTATTTCTACTATTAAATCGCCAGGAAGTAAACCTTCTTTTTGGGCTGGATAACCTTCGTAAGGGTCGGTAATAACTACGTAATCACCTTTGGCAGCAATTTGTGCGCCCACTCCACCATATTGGCCAGTCATTTGAAACCTAAAGTCTTCTGCTTCCGCTTCACTGATATAATTGGTGTATGGGTCAAGCGTATTTAACATTTCGTCAATAGCTCTTTTGGTCAATTTTCCCGCATCTATTTCATCTACGTAATAAGTGTTAATTTCTTTAAAAACGGAAACAAATAAGTCCATGTTTTTAGAGATTTCAAAGTAAGTATCAGTGGCTTTAAACGACACCAAACCAATAATTGCAAAGGCAACAACTAGTTTATATTTTTTAAGTTTTTGTAAAATATTTTTTAAATAAATCATGGCAGCAATATAAAAAACTATGGTCAACAAATTTAACCTTTCAAAAAAAATTATTGGAATAAAAAAAAATTGTCTGTTTGAGATAATTTTAAATAAAATACCTCTTTATTTTCCAAACTACTTAAATATAAATTTCAGATTGATATATTTGCTCCAAAAAATTATAAAACGCATTATATGTTAACACTGAACGACAAAACAATATTGATTACTGGCGCTAGCCGTGGAATAGGAAAAGGAATTGCTTTATATTTAGCCCAATTAGGCGCAAACATTGCTTTTACTTATGCTAATTCGGTAGAAAAAGCCAATGCTTTTGAAGCTGAATTAAATGCTTTGGGAATTAAAGCCAAAGGCTATCAAAGTGATGCAGCAAATTTTACAGCAAGTGAAACATTGGTAGATGAAGTGGCAAAAGAGTTTGGTAAAATAGATGTTTTGGTAAATAATGCAGGTATTACCCGCGATACTTTGCTAATGAGAATGAGCGAAGCACAATGGGATGACGTGTTAGATACCAATTTAAAATCGGCTTTTAACATGACCAAAGCTGCCAGCAAATACATGATGAAAGCGCGTTCGGGTTCTATTATTAATATTACTTCGGTGGTTGGAATTACAGGAAATGCTGGACAAGCAAATTATGCGGCATCAAAAGCGGGAATGATAGGTTTTACCAAATCGATAGCCAAAGAA
>CAISTO010000209.1 GCA_903888395.1 uncultured Bacteroidota bacterium
AATATTAAATAATTGGGCAAACGATTATTTTCAAGATATTTTATTAAACAACGAAATAGGACAAGCCATTGGTTTAAGTTATTTTGAAAACCGTGGTTTCAGAAACGATACCATCAAAAAATTTAACTTAGGATATAGCTTAGATAGTTGGTCAGCCTTTTTCGATAAAGCAATTGCCAATCAATTCAGCGAAGATTTATTGTTTAGCTCGGGTTTGGTTAAACATAAAGAAGATGGAAAAAAGTTTGACGCTTACCGTGGTCGAGTAATTTTTCCTATTCATAATTTAAACGGAAAAGTAATTGCATTTGCAGGCCGATATTTAAAAAAAGAACCCAATAGTCCTAAATATGTAAACTCGCCCGAAACATTGCTTTACCATAAAAGCAACGAGCTTTACGGACTTTATTATGGTAAAAATGAAATAAGAAAACAAGATGCTGTTTACCTCGTTGAGGGTTATACCGATGTAATTAGCATGCACCAATCGGGTGTTGAAAATGTGGTTGCCTCCAGTGGAACTTCATTAACCGAAGGTCAAATTCGATTAATTAAACGTTTTACTGAAAATGTAACTGTACTTTTTGATGGTGATGCTGCTGGAATAAAAGCAAGTATTCGAGGAATTGACATGCTTTTGGAACAAGGGCTGAATGTACGCGTTTTAACCTTTCCCGATGGAGATGATCCAGATAGTTACAGCCAAAAAGTTGGAAGTGATGCTTTTAAAAATTATTTAGAAACTCAACGACAAGATTTCATTGCATTTAAGGTAAATCTTTTATTAGCTGATGCAGGTAACGATCCAATAAAAAAAGCAAATGTTACTCGTGAAATTGTAGAAAGTATCAGCAAAATACCAGATAGTATTAAGCGTTCTATTTTTGTAAGTGAATGTGCTCGTTTAATGAGCATTGACGAACAGATTTTAATAGTGGAGTTGAATAAATTGCGTAAGCAGTTTTTAACCGATAAAGAAAAAGAATACATTAACAATGATGCTTTTGAGGGTTTTGTACCACCAGATAAATCGCATGATGAACAGTTTCAGGAATTACTCAGCGATACCATTATTTTTGATGACCAGGAACGTGATTTGATCCGTATCATTATTAATTTTTCAGATAAACTAATTGATGAAACTGAAACCGCTGCAAGTTATTTATTGAAACAATTATTAGAAAAAGAAATTGAAATTGATAATCCAATTGTTACTTTAATTTTAGAAGAATCATACACAGTTTTACAAAGTGGAAATGCATTGGATGGAAAGTTTTTTATTAACCATCAAAACCCGCTAATTACCACGCTGGCTGCCGATTTACTAGCTAAAGAATATACTTTAAGTCCGCTTTGGGAAAAGAAAGCATCGGTAAATTTAGAAAGTTTTTTTAAAGACATCAAAGGCGATATTGATTCAGCTATTTTACATTTGCATATCAAATACATCAATAAATTAATTGTAAAAAACCAACAGTTATTGACTCCTATTTTAAGTGAGGAAGATTTTGAAATTCATCAACACATTCACATGGATTTGATCAAACAAAGGAATGTACTGACTAAAAAAATAGGAACTGTTATTGTGAAGTAAATTCAATAGGCAATAAGCAATAAGCAATTAGCAATACTTGTTATGCATGGCGTAAAGCAAATAACTTACAATTCCTATTCCTATTAACTAAGTACTAAAAACTAAGTACTAAAAAAAAACTACCCAGGTACGCGAGCTAAATGTTTATCTAAATCTTTTATCTGAGCCACTACTTGTTCGTTTTTCGATTTGCAATTTTTAGCCCTCATTAAAAAATCTTTTCCTGCTCTAATGTCTCTTTTGTTCATATAAATTTGAACCATTCCAAGTAAAGCCATTGCTTTATTATCGCTATCAAGGCTAATTTTCAATGCTTCTCTAAAATATTTTTCTGAATCTTTAAAATTACTTTTTTGTAAAGCCACCATACCTAATTGTACTTTGGTAGAACCTTCATTTTCGGCCATTTTACTTCCAACAGCAGCGCTCATTTTTAGATTTTTTTCAGCAGTATCAAAATCTTTATTTGCCATGGCAATATTACCTATTAAAGTATAATACGAACTACGAATAGGTTTGAATAACAACCTTGGAAACCACACTGATTTAATAATACGCTCCACTTTTTCTACATCACCATTTTCCATTGGCTCTTGCACCAATCGCAGAGGACCAATGAAGAAATGTGTAAAAATAGCAATCACCGATAAGGTATAAAAAATAATAGCAGCCCAAATATCACCTAAGCCAGCAAACTGAAGTAAAAGTCCTATGATCAATGAAGCTATTCCAGCCCAAAAACGGTATTTAATTAATAAGTTATAAAATTTCATAGTATATATATTCGAGTTGCAAATGTATTAAATAGTGTCAAAGTAAAACCAAATTCTTTATAAAAAAACTATCAACTGACGACCAACAACAAATGTCTAATCCTCAGGTTCTACTTCCACAAATGTGGTTTCAAATTCTTTCTTGTTATTGATTGATTTTTCTAATGAAAGCAATAATGATGGAAGCAATAATAAATTCATTAACATTCCAAAAATAAGTGATAAAGAAGTTAAAATTCCCAAAGCTTTTGTGCCACCAAATGAACTAGCTGCAAAAATAATAAATCCGCCAAAAAGAGCCACTGCAGTATAAATGATACTTGGTCCAGCTTCATTCAAACTTTCAGGAATGGCAATGCTCATGTCCCAATTATGTTTCTTTAAACTATGCCTGTATTTGGCCAAATAATGTATGGTGAAATCAACCACAATTCCATAAGCAATGCTAAAAATAATGATAGTAGATGGTTTTAATCGAATATTGAAAAAACCCATTATTCCAAGAGTAACTAACAATGGAATAATGTTTGGCAGCAATGAAATAAGCATCATTCGCCAAGAAGCAAATAAAAATATCATCATGAAAGAGTTAAGCAACAATGCCCAAAAAACAGAGCTTAACAGGTTATTGATCAAGTAATCGTTTCCTTTTAAAAAGATAGCACTTGTTCCAGTTAATTTTACATCATATTTTGTTTTATCAAAAATAGAATCTACTTTTTGTTGCACCATTTGATGAATTCTTTTAATATCTGTTGAACCCACATCAGCCATTTGAATGCTTACCCTGGCTACCCTAAAATTACTATCAACCATGGATTTTAATAAATTGGTTTTACCTTGTTGCTTTGGTAAATAATTCACAATTTCACTTATGGCTAATACATCTGGAAGCTGATAATACCTTGGGTCTCCATCATGCATTCCTTGATTTGCAAATTTCAAAAAATCGACAACTGATACCGCTTTACTAAACTCAGGAACTTTGGCTAAATCTTTCTCTAATTTATTTATTTTTTGAAGTGTTTCGTAATCCTTCACACCATTATCTCGCTTGGTATCAATGGCTATCTCGTATGGTAAAATTCCTTTTAAGTTCTTCTCAAAAAACTTCAAATCTTTATAAACCTTATTTTGTTCGGGCATATCATCTACCACATATCCTGTTCCATCCACCAAAAAAGCACCACCAATACTTACCAAAACCAACACAATAGTTGAAATATAAATGGCTCTGCGTTTGTGATAAATTAAATAATTACAATAGGCTAAAACTTTATTCAAGCGTTTAGCTTCTAAATGTTTGGTGTGTTTAATTTTTGGTGGTGGTAAATAACTATAAACAATAGGAATAAACACTAAACTAATCACATAAATTAACATGATATTGATTCCAGAAACCACTGAAAATTGATCTAAAACTGCACTACCTGAAAAACTGAAAACACAAAATCCTATGGCTGTGGTAATGTTTGTTAAAAATAAAGCCAAACCATTTTTGGCTATTAATTCCTTAATGGCTTTTATTTTATCCTTATGTTTTAAAAATTCCTGATGATATACATTGAGCAAATAAATACAGTTCTGCACCCCAACTATCACCATTAAAGGAGGTATTATTCCTGTTAATAAACTAATTTTATAACCAAATAATGCAATGGTGCCAAGGGTGCAAATTACTCCAACTATAACTACAAAAAGCGAAAGGATTACAGCGCTTAAAAACCTAAAGAAAATGAAAATAAATAATGCTGTTACAAATATGGATAAGTAAATAAATATTTTTATTTCATCGGCTACTTTACTACTCATGATAGTCCGCACGTAGGGCAAACCAGAATAATGCATTTCGCAACCATACTTTTTACCAAAAATATTAGCAGCCTCTTCAATGCTATTTACCAAAGGAATTCGCTCTTTGCTATCTAGTTTTTCTTTTTTTAAAGTAATGGCCAAAAGGGTAACATTACTTTCAGGATTGTATAAAAATCCATTGTAAAATTTTAAGTCAGCTACTTTGCTTTTAAAGCTATCTAATTGAATTTGGTTCAATATTTTGCTTTCCAGCAATGGTTTTAACTGAAGCGTTTGGCTTGAATCATTTCTGTAAATAGTAAACATGTTACTCAAGGAAACTACTTTTTCAATGCCATCAGTTTTTTCAATTTGATTGGTTAAATGAGCCCAATCGTTAAAAAAATCATAATCGAAAATTTTATCAGATTGAACGCCAACTACCAATACATTTCCATCTTCACCAAAAGTGTTTTTGAACTTAATGTATTCAATATAATCTGGATCATCGGCTGGAATAATTTTAGCAAAATCGTAGGTAAGCTGAACTTTTCCAGCATAGTAACCAAAAAAAACAGTAATAATTGCAATGGCTAAAAGGCTTTGCCATCTAAATTTTAAAATAAAATCAGCTAATTTGCTCCACATAAAACGGGTGCAAAATAAACAAAATATTGAGCCTTTCCATTTGATTTCTTATTATTGTAAAATAATTATTTCAAATTTACGTTTGTAAATGAGTTTGTATTAATTGAACACACCATGATAAAAAAAATAAGCACTTATCTTTTTATATTTTTTCCATTTCTATTAACAGCTCAAACCGAAGGTGGGCTTGGTTCTTGGCGAGTTCATTTGCCTTATTGGCAAAACAAAACAATAGCAGTAATTGGCAATACTGTTTATGCTGGTTCTCCAAGTTCCATGTTTTCATATGACGAAAAAAATGGAGATTTGGAAAGAATTTCAAAAGTTACTGGTTTAAGTGATGTAGAAATTAAATTATTACGAAGCAATCAAATTAATAAATTACTTTTTATAGTATATGAAAATGGAAATATTGATTTATTACAAAACAATGAAATTACAAATTTACCACAAATATTACAACGAACTGTTATTGGAAAAAAATCAATCAATGATATTACATTTTATAATGGAAAAGCATATTTAGCTTGTAGTTTTGGAATTGTTGTCATTGATATTAATAAAAAACAAATTGTTGATTCATACCAAAACATTGGTGTTGGAGGCAGTAATATTGAAATTTTAGATATTGCCATTTTAAATAATTTTATTTATGCAACTACTAATAATGGTGTTTATAGCGCAAGTTTAAACAGTGGAAACTTAAGTGATTTTAATTTTTGGACTTTAATAAAAACATCTTCCAAAAGCAATAAAATTGAAGCCTTTAATAATTTGCTTTATGCTGAAGTGGATAGTTTTTTAAGTGTTTATGACAATAATACCTGGACAAAAATAAATGATATAGATTTTCAAAATGTGTTTGATTTAATTATTTGTAATAACAAATTAGTGATTACCACAATTAAAAATGTAAGTACAATAAACACAGATAAAACTATTTTTAAATCAGGGAAACAATATAAAAATTCAGCCATTATTTTACCAAATGAAAGGTTTGCCACGGTAGATAATTTTTATGGAATTGAAGTATTTCCTGGTGGTCAGTATAATGGTTCTGATTATGTTAGTCCGAACGGTCCTTTTGATAAAGTTACAACCGATTTTAAATACATAAACAATAAACTATATGCTGCTGGCGGTTATGCTCCTTATTATAACGAGGGTTACAAGCCAAACGGCATTTATATTTATGAAAATAATTCTTGGAAAAATACCAGTAATATTGACCAAAATTCAGCTTTAACTCCAGATTCTATTCATGATATATTGACTTTAGCGTACGATAATGTGAATGAAAAATTATATGCCGCTTCCTATGGAAATGGTTTAATAAAAATGGATTTGAATGGTAAAATTGAAAACATTTACAATAAAAGCAACAGCATTTTACAAGAAGCATTTACCAATAGTTGCAGGGTAGCAGGATTGGTTTTTGACAATGAAAATAATCTTTGGTTTACCAACCATTCAAGTGGACAGCCAATTTGTGTGTTAATGAACGATGGTACTATTAAATGTTTTTCTATAGGCAATGTATTTAGTGGACTTAACTATGTTGCTAATATTTCCATTGACGATGAAAACCATAAATGGGTAGCCAATGTAAGAGATGGGGGCATTTTAGTTTATAACCATGGTTTAGATGTATCAAATTCAGCAGATGATGCTTATAAAGTTTTAACCAAAGATATTGGAAATGGTGCTTTAGCAAGCAATACCATTAATTGTTTGGTTAAAGATAAAAGAGGTGAAATGTGGGTGGGAACGAGTGCTGGTTTAAGCATTTTTAGCAGTCCTGAAAATGTATTTAACGGAACGGAAAGTGGCTCATTTGATTCTCGACAAATAGTGATAAAAACTGGTTTGGTATACTCTAATTTTTTAGGAGGCGAAAACATCAATTGCATTAACATAGATGGAGCAAATAGAAAATGGATTGGAACCAATAATGGCGCATGGTTAGTATCGAGCGATGGTTATACAGTTATTCATAATTTTACAAGTAAAAACAGTTCTTTACTTGATAATAATGTTTTAAGTATTGGAATTGATAATAACACTGGTGAAGTGTTTTTTGGTACTTTAAAAGGAATGGTAAGTTTTAAAAGCGATGCTACTGAATCTGGTATTGATTTCAATAAAATTGAAATTTATCCAAACCCCATTAAACCTAATTTCATAGGCGATATTTCAATCAAAGGATTGGCTGAAAATGTAAATGTGAAAATTACTGATATTGCTGGGAATTTAGTAGCTGAAACTACTTCAAATGGTGGTTTTGCTACTTGGAATAGTAGAAATTTTAGTGGATCAAAAGTGGCAACGGGTGTGTATTTGGTTTTTGCCGCTAATAAAGATGGAAGTAAATCGATAGTTGGAAAACTACTTTTTGTAAATTAATTTACAAAAATTTCAAAAGCTTTCTCAGCTTGAATAGCTAACATTTTTAGGCCATTTGTTACTTTTGCCCCTTGTTCTTTTGCTTGTTTCATAAACTGAGTTTCATGAGGTAAATAAATCAAATCAAAACAATAATGTTTTTTTGATAAAGCAAAATAAGGTATTTCAGGAAAATCATTTGGATAGGGATGCATGCCAACTGGAGTGCAGTTTATAATTAATTTATGAGCCACAGTTACGGCATCGTTTAAGTCGTAATAACGAATTGTATTAGCGTTAACTTTATTGCTTTGAGAAGTTACTAAAGTATATTCAATTCCTAATTGTTTGCAAACATATTGAACTGCTTTGGAGGAGCCACCAGTTCCCAAAATCAGTGCTTTTCCTGTAAAACCTTGTGGAATAAATTCCGTTAAAGATTGGCTAAAACCTAATACATCGGTATTATATCCTTTTAAAAAACACTGATTGTTTTCTTTTGTAATTTTTATGCAGTTTACAGCGCCAATTGCTGATGCGGTTATGTCTAATTCATGAAGCAAAGCCATCACACTTTCTTTAAAAGGAACGGTAATATTTAAACCTGTTAATGCTTGATTAGATTCAATTAGTTGAGTAATTTCATCCAACTTTTGAATTTCAAAATTTTGATAGGAAAAAGGTAAATTATTTTCTATAAATTTATTAGTAAAAAAATCCACTGAAAATGTATTTTTTAAATTATTTCCAATTAATCCAAATTGCTTTGCTGCTGTCAAAATTAATTTTCTTTAGGAGTATTTATTACATTATTTATAAAATCAAGTAGTTCTTTTCTACCTATCACTTTCTCAGAAGAAGTTTCAAAACATTGGGGTAAAGCTGCCCAATCAAGCAATAAAGTTTCTTTGAATTTTTCAATATTTTTTGCTGAGTCAATTGCCTTAAGCTTATCTAATTTGGTAAAAACTAAAATAAAAGGAACACCCATTTCCCCTAACATATTGATAAATGAAATATCGCTGTTTTGAGGAGGTACTCGGCAATCAATTAATACAAAAATACATTGTAAATTTTCTCTTTCTTTTAAATATTCAATTAAAACTGTTTCCCATTGCACACGCAAAGTTTTACTTCTTTTTGCATATCCATAACCTGGTAAATCAACTAAATGCCATTTGGCGTTAATAAGAAAAAAATTAATACTTACAGTTTTACCTGGAGTTGATGAGGTGCGAGCTAAATCTTTTCTATCAACCAACATATTTATCAATGATGATTTACCAACATTACTTCTACCAATAAAAGCAAATTCGGGTAAAGCGCCTTTGGGGCACCCTGCTGCGTTTGATGCAGCAATTTTAAATTCGGCAGTTTTTATTTCCATTATCCTGCAAAAGTGCAATTATTAATTGAGCTAAAAAATTTAAACCTGAAAGAATGCAAAAACTATTGAAAATTTAAAAATTTAAGGCATAAAAAAAGCCGACTTTTAAGTCAGCTTTTTTAAACTATTAATATTTTTTAGAATCTATTTGAACCTCTTTCATTGTTATTTCTTGATCCAAATCCACCACGATTTCCTGATCCTTCAGCTTTTGGACGAGCTTCAGTTACATTTAAAACTTTGCCAACATGTTCAGTTTGATTAATTTTTTCAATGGCAGTATTGGCTTCCGCATCATTTGGCATTTCTACAAATCCAAAACCACGTGAGCGGCCCGAATCCTTATCTAATATAATTTTTGCTGAAGTAACTTCACCAAAGCCCTCAAATAATTGATGAAGTTGTTCGCTAGAAACACTGTAATTTAAATTTGAAACGTAAATATTCATTTTTTTAATTTTAATTAGTTTGTAATTTTAATACAATTGTAAAGAATAATAATTGATTATTTTAACAGATTTATATTTAATATTTTTTTATAAACGCTAATAAATGGGGTTAAATAAGCCTTTAAAAAGCATTTTTAGTGAATCTTAATAGACTATAATATTTAAAAATTTGTTTGCAATAATAAAATACTTACTTTTGTTATTCAGAAGTTATAAACATTATTTGTAATTAATTAAACTATGGCAATATTTAAAAGCAGTAAAGATCAGGAATTTAACCCTCAAGAAATAAATATTATAAATGCTGGAACTAGCATTGTTGGTGATTTAAACTCAGAAGGTGATTTAAGAATTGATGGAGTTGTAAAAGGTTCTATAACTGTAAAAACCAAACTTGTATTGGGTCCTAGTAGCAAAGTTGATGGAAATGTAAAAGCAGCAAATTGCGATGTTCAAGGTACAGTGAATGGCAATATTTCTATTGAAGATTTATTGACGGTTAAAGCAACTGCTAAAATTGTAGGTGATATAAAATCGCAAAAATTAGTAATTGAATCAGGTGCAGAATTTAACGGAAATAGTCAGATGGGAGTAAGTAAATCATCTGATTTTGTACAAAAACAATCTAATCCATTAAACGTAAAAGCAGCCGTTATTGCTTAGAATATTATATAATTAACACTAAAAAAAACACTTAAAAGACGTAATTGATACGTCTTTTTTTATGAACAAAATATGCAATTATTCTTCCATCCAAACCTTGAAAACAATACAGTAGAACTTCCCGAAGATGAATCGAAACATTGTATAAGGGTTTTAAGAAAAAAAGCTGGTGATGAAATCATGTTAATTGATGGGAAAGGCAATAAAGCTATTTGTAAAATAACTGATGATAACCCCAAAAAATGTAAATTGGAAGTAGTTGAAAAGGTTCATTTTCATGCCAGGGAAATAGGTCTGCACATTGCAATAGCACCCACTAAAAACTTTGACAGAATGGATTGGATGCTTGAAAAATGTACTGAAATTGGTGTTTCTGAATTTACATTTTTAGAAACAGAAAACTCGGAACGAAACAAAATAAACATGGAACGTTGTGAGAAAATTTTAATTCAATCCATTAAACAAAGTAAACAATATTGGCTGCCTAAATTAAACAATATTATTTCATTCAAGCAGTTTATTTCAAATCAAAATACCACTGAATTGAACTGTTTAATGGCTTGGTGTAATGAAAATTCATTAACCATCAATGAAACCACTGATTTGAAAAAACATACCTTGTTACTAATTGGTCCAGAAGGCGATTTTACTGAAGTAGAAGCTAAATTGGCTATTGATAATAATTTCAAAACCATATCACTTGGTAAAAATATATTAAGAACAGAAACTGCGGCTGTTTATGCTACAGCAATTATTAATAATTATTATTGAAAATGAAGATTTTTTTAACAGTTTTACTTTCCATCATTTTAAATTTTGCGGAAGCGCAACAATTAGATTCTACTCATTTATATAACAAGAAATATGGAATAAAAAGTTACATTATTCCTGCTGTTTTTGTTGCTTATGGCTTATCGAGTTTTAACAATAATGGATTTCCAAGCAGCATGACTGTAAAGAAATACAGAAATGAAAATTATGGTAATTTCGAAAATTCAGCCGATGATTATATTGCTTTTGCACCCGGTTTATTCATGCTTGGTCTCGATTTATTTCATGTTAAAAGCAACAGTAATTTTGCCAATCAAGTGGCACTAACAGGCAAAAGTGTAATACTTACTTTGGCAGTAGTAAATATTTTAAAATACAGCACGCAAGTTATGCGTCCTGACAATACTTCAGAAAACTCTTTTCCAAGCGGACATACAGCTTTTGCGTTTACCTTAGCAGAGGTTTTGCACCAAGAATTTAAAGATAAACCTTTGGTTTATATTACTGGTTATACCATTGCAACTACTGTAGGTGCCATGCGAATATTAAATAACCGTCATTGGTTTACCGATGTAATGGTTGGAGCTGGAATTGGAATGGCTGCAACTAAATTAGTTTACGCCACACACCAATACAAATGGAAAATGAATAACAAAGGTTTTTTACCCATTATTGGCTCCAATCAAGCAGGATTTATATATCAATTTTAGTAATGAATATAATGTCTTTTAAACTAAAGGAATATTTGATTGTTTTTTTTATTGCGTTAGGTATGTCTTTATCTTTAGTAGTATGTATTGAATACGAATGTGTTGGAACAGAAATGTTTCCAACTTACTATGGTAGCCCTTTTGTTTTTAAAAAAACTTCTTTAGGTAGTTCAATGCAATTTTTTTATAATATTTCAGGATTATTTCTTAATTTGGTTCTTTGGTATGTGTTCGTTATCTTTATTAATAAATTGATAAAAAATATAATAAAAATTACACATTACAACAAATTAATAATCATTATCTATAAAATTTCGATTGCTTTTTTTCTGCTTTTTTCATTTTTAAGTATATTGATTACATGGCTTGAAATTGGAAGTGGTTTTGATAAAAACTTTAACTATTGGTATTGGAATTTGAATAAAGAAGCAAATGATTGGGGAATGGTTTGTAAGGGCAAATGGCGTTTTTTTATTTTTTAAATATTTAATAAAAAAGCGGTGTTTCCCTCTCGGAAACATCGCTTTTATTTTTACAATTTCACCTTTATAGGCATCCTTGCCAACAATAAACTAAACTGCTGTATTATTCATAAACAACACACTGTTTTCAATGTCATCGTGTAAAAAACGGTCTTTTGTTACAAAAGGAACTATTTTGCGGTAAGCAGCTATATAAGTTTCAATTTTTGAAGCACTTTTTAACGGACGTCTAAACTCCAAAGCTTGACTTGCGTTTAGCAATTCTATGGCCACAATTCGCTCTAAATTTTTAACCACTCGCAAACATTTTGTTGCAGCATTTGCACCCATACTTACATGGTCTTCTTGTCCATTACTACTTACAATTGAATCAACCGAAGCGGGTGTACATAATTGCTTATTTTGACTAACTATACTTGCCGCAGTGTATTGTGGAATCATAAAGCCAGAATTTAAACCAGGATTGCTTACCAAAAATGCAGGTAAATTTCTTTGTCCTGAAATTAATTGATAAGTTCTA
>CAISTO010000210.1 GCA_903888395.1 uncultured Bacteroidota bacterium
ATTTGTTTGCATTCGTTCAGTTTAAGTTTTGTTCATCCGGTAAAAAAGGAGCCAATTTTAATAGAAACCGAAATGCCCACTTTTTTATAAATAGTTCATTCCAATAGGAAAGTCTTTGCAAATGGCCTTCAATAAAAAATCAAAATCATTGGTATTATTTACAAAATCTAATCCCGCACAATTAACCACCAAAACTCTTGTATTTGTTTGACTATTCATGTATTTAAAATAAGTTTCTTGTAAACTTTGAAGGTAATTATCTTCTATTTTTTTTTCATAAACCCTACCCCTGTTCGAAATATTCCATTGTAATTTTTCAATGGGCGCATGCAAATACACTAATAAATCGGGTTGAGGAATTTGGAAATTTATAATTTCAAACATTTGACGGTATAATTTATATTCGTCATCGTCTAAAGTGTTTTGAGAAAATAACAAACATTTTGCAAAAATATAATCGCTAATAATTGGCTCGCCAAACAATTTATCTTCCACCAATTGTTTTTTTAATTGGTTAAATCGAGCGGCCAAAAAACTCATTTCTAATGGGAAAGCATACCTACTTCTATTCTCATAAAATTTTGGAAGAAAGGAATTGTCTTCAAATTCCTCCATGATTTTTTTTGCTTTTAAAACATCAGAAAGCATGTTTACTAAAGTGCTTTTACCTGCACCTATATTGCCTTCAATGGCAATGAATTGATATGGAGTTTCAAAAATCAAGAAATGCGAAAATGAACTTATGAACGCAAATTATCTATACAATTTTTCAACTATTGCGTTTTTATTTCCACAATTTACTTTTACTAAATATTAAACAACTAATAATCATTGCAATTCGTTTTGTAGCATTAAAACAAACAAGAATTATTCTCACAAATAGTTTTAAAATTTACATTTAACAATAACTTTATATATGCCCATATTTAATTGTCTATTTTTGATGTTTTAAAATAAAAACAAAATGAGCAATTTAATCAACGAAAAAGATGTAGCCAAAGCCTTAAAGTTACAAAAATTGCACGTTAGTGTGCTAGCTCCTGCAATTATGAAATTGCTTAAGCTTGACAAATTAAATGAAGCTTACAGTCCTTTTTCTGAGCTTCAAGGTTTTGAATTTACCGATAAAATGTTGGAGGAATTAGGCATTGAATACGAAATAGATGCTGAAGATTTGAAAAATATTCCAAGAACGGAACCTTTTATAGCCATTTCTAATCATCCTTATGGCGGAATTGATGGATTAATAAGTTTATCTATTTTAAATAAAATAAGACCTGATACTAAGTTTTTGGCTAATTATTTATTGCAACTAATTCCTCCTTTAAAAGATCATATTATTGCAGTGAATCCTTTTAACAATGCTAAAAAAAGCAGCATGAATGTAAGTGGTTTAAAAGAAGTTTTGGGTCATATACAGGAACATCCAATTGGAATTTTTCCCGCGGGAGAAGTTTCTGCTTTGCAATTAAATACTTTGAAAATTACCGATAAAAAATGGGATCCAACCATTGGTAAAATAATTCAAAAAGCCAATGTGAAAGTTTTGCCTATTTATTTTAGTGGACATAATAGTTTAGCATTTAATTTAATGGGGTTAATCAGTCCAAATTTAAGAACTGTAAAATTACCTTCTGAATTATTTAACAAAAAGCAAAAAGTAATTGTTAGAATTGGAAAACCAATTTTACCAAAAGTACTCAGCGAGTTTGAAAATAGTGATGAATTATTGCGTTTTGTGAGAGCTAAAACGTATGCCTTAGGTTCGGGAATTGAAGTAAAAAAGTTTTTCAAAATAAACTTAAGCAAGCTGATTAAACCTAAACCAATTATAGCCGAGACCTTAAATATTGCCATTCAAAACGACATTGATAATATTCAAAACGACCAGGTTTATAAGCACGAAAACTTTGAAGTTTACATAAGTAATGCATTCAATATTCCCAATGTCTTAAAGGAAATTACTCGCTTGCGCGAAATAACTTTTAGAGCCGTTGGTGAGGGAACAAACCGAAGTTTTGATACCGATGAATTTGATTTGTACTACAAACATTTGTTCATTTGGGATGCAAAAGCTCAAAAAATTGTGGGTGCGTATCGCATTGGTTTAGGCGATGAATTGTACAAACAATTTGGCAAAAAAGGGTTTTACTTAAACCAATTATTCAAACTTAAAAAAGAGTTTGCACCTATTCTAAAAGATAGCATAGAATTGGGAAGATCGTTTGTAACATTGGAATATCAGCGTAAGCCATTAAGCTTAATGCTACTTTGGAAAGGCATCAACGAGTTTTTGAAACAACACAAAGGACGGTTTAATTATATGATTGGTCCTGTTAGTATTAGTGGCGAGTTTTCTAACTTATCAAAGGATTTATTGGTGGCTTATATCCGCCATAATCATTACGATAAAGCAATGTCGAAAATGGTAAAACCACGCAAAAAATTCAAGTATAAATACACTGGCGAAGACAAAAAATTATTGCTCGAAAAGCACAGAGACGATATAAAAACATTGGATAATTTTATTGGTGAAATAGAAACCAATCATTCAAAAATTCCGGTATTGGTAAAAAAATATTTGAAGCTAAAAGGAAAAATTATTTCATTCAATGTAGATCCAAAATTTAATAATTCTTTAGATGGTTTTTTGGTGTTAAACATCAATGATATTCCTGATGAAGCCTTTGATATGGTGAGTAGGTAAAAAAGCCAAATCAATCTTTCCTTCCTAATATTCATCATTTCAAAAGGGTTTATTCATAAAAATATTTTTGAAATGATATATTTGCCCTCATGAATATTTTATTGATTGGTGCTGGTGGACGTGAGCATGCTTTTGCTTATAAGCTGTCGCAAAGCCCTTTGTGTTCCCAACTTTTTATTGCCCCTGGCAATGCTGGAACTGCTGAATTTGGAAAAAACGTAAAAATGAATCCAAATGATTTTGAATCAGTAGGCCAGTTCTGCACAGAAAATACCATTGAATTATTAATCGTTGGTCCGGAAGAACCTTTGGTGTTGGGCATGCGCGATTATTTTGAAGCCCATGAAAGTTTAAAAAATATTTTATTTATTGGTCCCGATAAAATGGGAGCAACCATGGAAGCGAGCAAGGATTGGAGCAAAGCTTTTATGTATAAAAACAATATTCCAACGGCTGCTTACCAAACTTTTACCAGCGATAATTTAAAAGAAGGCATAGCATATTTAAAAACTCAAAAAATGCCAATTGTGCTAAAAGCCGATGGTTTGGCAGCTGGAAAAGGTGTTTTGATTTGTCAAACTTTTGAAGAGGCCACCAGTGAATTGCAACAAATGATCAGCGATAAAAAGTTTGGAGCAGCAAGCAGCAAAGTGGTGATTGAAGAATTTTTGACTGGAATTGAATTGTCGGTTTTTGTGTTAAGCGATGGATTTTCTTATAAAATATTGCCAACGGCAAAAGATTATAAACGAATAGGAGTGGGTGAAACCGGTTTAAATACGGGTGGAATGGGTGCTATTTCTCCAGTTCCTTTTGCCAACCATGAGTTTATGCAAAAAGTAATAACCAAAATTATTGAACCAACCATAAGCGGACTTAAAAACGAAAACATAAAATATGTAGGTTTTATTTTTATTGGTTTAATAAAAGTAGGCGAGGAGCCTGTGGTTATTGAATACAACTGCCGAATGGGCGATCCTGAGACTGAAACTGTTTTGCCTTTAATTGAAACGGATTTTGTGGAATTAATGGTGGCCACTGCCAAAGGAAAATTACATGAAACAGAATTGATAATTAGTAATCAACATGCAGCTACTGTCATGTTGGTTTCAGCTGGTTATCCTGGTGATTACGAAAAAGGAAAAGTAATGACAAACATAGAGACTACAAATAACTCTATGTTATTTCATGCTGGAACAACATTGAATAATAATAACGAAATAGTTACCAATGGTGGAAGAGTTTTAGCTGTTACATGTTTAGGGAATTCATTAAGTGAAGCGGTTTCAAAATCAATGAAAACAGCTGAAAATATTAGTTTTGAAGGGAAGTATTTTAGAACGGATATAGGTTTTGAATTTTTGTAGATAGAGTCTGCAAGAAAAATCCAATTTCTTCGTTTCTACGATAGACGTTTTTCATAAAATCATTAACTAAAAAATAGATATAAAAAACAGAATCAGTCATGCTGTAAGCATCTCCTTGGCTTTAGATGATTACTTGCCATTATATAACATGGTTGCCACTCAAAGGAGATTCCTACGGAATGACCCAACGTCATTTTATAGATAATTTTTTTAAA
>CAISTO010000211.1 GCA_903888395.1 uncultured Bacteroidota bacterium
AAAAGGTTTAAAAAAGCGATCAAGCGAATAGGAATTGACAATAAAGGATATGTTCTATACAGTTTCAAGCACTTTGCAAATATCAGTCGTTTTAGACAAGGATGGAAAATAGAACAACTCATGGTAGCAAATCGACATGCCAATCTTGCAATGACCCTAGAATACCTGAAAGACATTAACAACGATACCTCAATAGCACATTTAACAACCCCAGAAATTTAAAATGAATATGAAAATAACCACCATAATAAATGAGTTTGAATCGAACTTTGCATCATCATTCATCCATACCGCATTGGTCAAGTATGAAGTGGCGTTTAAGACAAGTGTTATCAGTGACATTCAACACAGTCTCCTTGAGCTGAAAGCAAAAGTAAAGAGGGGAGAATCAAAAGATATTCACGTAGGATGGGAAATGACAATTGAGCACATTGAAATGTTGGAGAAATACCTTAGCATTATCATTAAGACTTATGACGAACATTTTTTCATGAATCCAAGTCACCTAAAGGTTTATTCTGTAAATCAAAAACTGCGTGAGGTAGAAACACCCAACTTGAAAGACTTTACCATTGATGTTTTGAAAAACTTAACTATAAATACTGAAAAGAAAAAACTCACCCGATCAGAGAGGGTTAAACAAGAGGCGGACTTGTATGTAAAGAAATGGGCACTTGGACAAGTTAAACTAGGCAAAAAGTCAGCATAAATGGAGAATTACTGTTAAAAAAACAGTGCTAAAACAGTGCTAAGTTGTCCAATCGCCCCCCATTTTTGAGTGTTTTAGCAAAAACAGGCAAAATGTTAAGTGGCTGATATACAATAAAAAAGCCCCAAATTACTGGGGCTTTATTTTAGTGCGGAGAGTTAGGGATTTGTATCCCCCTCCTACCATACTAATATTCAAATAATTAAGAAGTTGTTTTTTGTCGGATACCCGAATTTACCCCCTCTTAAATCAATTCATTTTAACGTAAAACTTATGACGAAAGTAAAAGGTTTTTTTTGTAAATGCAAATAAAAACAATACTATTTTTTGTACTAGTTAGGCTTGAATACAGTGAAAAATTATTGCAAAATTGAGTGCAATTATATTAAAAGTAATGGTTGAACATGTTCCTTTTTTAAACCAGTGTAAACACAAAACTCTTCTACTGTAACAAACTGGTGTACATCTTTATCAAACTTACTTTTAACTTTTTGGAGTAAGAGCCTACTATACCTTTCGCTCTTTCCTGTAATACGCTGCACATCCTTGGGATAAATACAAAGCCTCACCGTTTCTGTTTTCATACATTATCTATACTTCATGGATTGATTTAACATGCTTGTACTACAAATGTAAACAATCTCATTTATTAAAATATTAAGCATTATCGGCATAAAGTGGATAAGTGTGTTTGTATCGGAAGTAGGCTGATTTAAAGTTAGGTAAGTGCATTTAGCTTTGTGGTTGAAATGAAAAAATACTTATTTATACTATTGTTCATAACGGGATGTTATGGGCTTAAATCGCAAGAAGTACCACTGATTAGAGTAATTGATGGTGACACTTATGAAGTGCTGTTAAATGGAAAGAAAAAGCACATTCGGTTAATGAATGTGGATGCACCAGAGTTAAAGCAAGCTTTTGGTGCAGCGATAAAAGATAGTTTGATCAATTTGTTAAAAGCAAAAACAGTAAAAATTGAAATATTCAAACTGGATATTTATGGAAGAATGTTGGCCAAAGTAAGTTACCAGGGCAAAGCTCTTGATAGTTTATTAGTAGCAAAAGGATGGGCTTGGTGTTACGAAAAATACAATACTAATAATTTACTGGCAATGCAACAAATAGTGGCTATACAGCAAAGAAAAGGTTTATGGAATTGCCCAAAGCCGGTGCCTCCATGAATTTATAGAAAAATGAATTTGAGAAATAAAAGGCTTTATGACGTGTGCCTTTAAACATCGTTTTATCAAAACAATTTAATTAACAAACAAAATGGCAAGACAATCAGGAATTGTAAAGCTAGAAGGAACTATTGGAAATATTTCCTTTTACAAAAGTCAAGATGGCTTTTTAGCTAGAGAAAAAGGAGGTGTGGATGGTGCGCGAATTGCGAATGATCCAGCATTTCAAAGAACCCGAGAAAACGGGAGTGAATTTGGGAGTGCAGGCGCTGCTGGCAAGTTATTGCGAACAGCATTGCGTGCATTGATTTTAAGTGCTGCCGACAACAGAATGGTGGGCAGGTTAACGCGTGAAATGGTAAAAGTAATTCAAGCGGATTTGGTAAGTACCAGAGGACAACGAAATGTAATTGACGGAGAAGCCGAGCTTTTGCAAGGTTTTGAGTTTAATGTTTCGGGAAAATTAAGTACTACTTTATTTGCACCTTACACTGCTACAATTAACCGTGTAACTGGCGATTTGGATTTAAACATTCCATCGTTTATTGCTGCAAACATGATAGGAGCACCATCGGGAGCTACACATTTTAAAATTAACACAGCTGGAGCTGAAGTTGATTTTACAAACGGCACTTATGTGGTGGACACTCAATCGAGTGCGGAATTACCGTTAAATGGCGTTGCTACAGCAGTTATTAATTTGGTAAATGCTGTAACAGCAAACAGTACCCATCCATTGTTTTTGGCTGTTGGCATTGAATTTTATCAAGAAGTAAATGGAGTTAAGTATTCATTGAGAAATGGGTCATACAATTCATTGGCCTTGGTAAAAGTGGATGGTAACTAATTTTTCACAAAAGTTTCCCAAGCGCAAGCCTGGGAAACTTTTAAACAAAATTGATGATGGAATTAGTTTTAAAAAGAACGTATTTTCCAAATGGGACCAATGGTGAAATATTTAGGAATGATCAAGTGGTTTGCGAAAGCATTGAATTGCCATGGCATGAAAACAAAAAAGAAATTTCATGTATTCCTGAAGGAAGATATGAAATTGAAGCAAGGTATAACCCAAAACATGGAGCACATTTTTGCTTGAAAGAAGTGCCCAAAAGAAGCTTAATTTTAATTCACCTTGCCAATAATGCCATGAAGGAATTGAAAGGTTGCATAGCACCAGTTAGTATCTTAACAGGTCAAGGAATTGGAAAAAATTCGAGGTTGGCCATGAATAAATTGAGACTATTAGTTTATGAAGGATTTTCGAAAAAAGAACAAGTATTTATCACAATAAAAAAAGCTTAAGAAAATGGAAATAGTTAAAAGAGTAAAATCGAAAACACCTCAATTTTTTAAAAGAGTAAGAAATTTAGGTTTGATATTGGCAGCAGTGAGCGGAGCCATATTAGCAGCTCCTGTGGTATTGCCAAGCGCCTTGATAGCAGCCGCAGGATATGTGGCTTTGGCAGGAGGCGTAATGTCGGCAGTGAGTCAAACTGCAGTAGTTAATGAGCCAGACACAGCAAATGATGATTGGCCAGTGAATAATTTTATAAAAAATAAAGATGATACACCATATTCAGGATTCAAACACCAGGACTAATACTTTTGTAGGAACTGTGTTGACAATTTTTGTAAATATTCAGCTTGAAGATTTGATTCAAACAATTATTTTAGCGGCTGTTGGAGCAATAGTTAGTTTTTTAGTTTCTATTGCACTTAAGGTGTTTAAAAATAAATTCTTTCATTAGTTGTGGTGACCCGATGAGAGATAGAATGGAGCCCCAAATTCGGGGCTTTTTCTATTTATAATGATTGGTAAATTTAAAACCATTAGTCATACTCATTTATTTTTTCTTCTTACTTTTTTCATTGCTAAAAAAGTAAGCAAAAATTTAGAGAAATATTAAGACAAACTATGGTAAATTAAAGTAAAAAAATTTGTTCAAAATTATAAGTAAATAATAGAAGTAAAATAAAAGAAAGAATACAATAATTAATATCATAAATAATTGATAATTAATTAGTTGTAAAATTATTTGCCTAAAAACCAGTTAACTAAATTCGAATTTATTTTTTGTCTTGCAATGCCGTATCTCAAGGCATTATATTGGCCAAATAAAAAATTGAAATTATGAATAAAAAGGAAAAAATCATTGAAAAACTAAAAGAGTTAGCCAAACCAATTTGTACTTATTGTTTAGCTATTGAATTGGGGTATAACGAGCAACCTGATATAAATTCAACTCTTTTGATGTTAGAAAAAAATAAAGAAATTACAAGAGTAAAAAGTTCTATGAAGTGTTGTAAATGCAATAAAAGTTTAATTTTAAATTCTAATAAAAAATAAAAAGTAATCTGTTTTTTTTATTCTGTGTAATATCAATCAAGGAAATAAAAAAGTCATGTAATAGAATGTGAAAAAAATTTGCAACGAAGAAAGAGCCCCTGGGGGGCTTTTTCTATTTAAGGACCTTGTACATAATCACTTTTTTGGCTTCTTTGATCAGTTGGATTTGTTTCAAGGTTTGCGCTAAATGTTGGTCAAAAGTATTGAGTAAAACAATGGCATTTTGGAATTCATTTGGCTTTAAATTGGCTTTTTCGCCTGCTTCTGTAATGATGTTGATTACATCTTGAATACGAATAAAAGAAATGACAGAACCAGTTAAAAAAGGCCTGAAAAATTGGCCTTGCCATAATCCATACGCAAGCCAATAATAAAAATCGGCTTCTTGTTCTGTTTTTGCAACAATTACAAAACAATTTGGACATGGAGCTTTGAGAGGTTTTCCGGCATTAGCACCTTTTGATAAAATGAATAAATGCGGAGTTGCGTAATTGTTGCCAATCTTGTGGCATTTGATGTTTGGTTTAAGCATAATCTGGGTTAAAAAATTTATGCTTCGCTTCGCGCCTTATATTTTTAAAAGAGAAAGAAAAAAAACCAGAAAAAAAAAGAAAAAGAAAGCCGATTCTTAGGGTGGCGGTGGTAAAAACCAAAAGGAAGCGGAATAAATGAAAGCCTTTGCGGTGGGCTGTGTTTATGCCGAACACTTTTGGATTTTAATCGTGGAGTGGGCTGTGCGAGCCGCCCTATTTTTGCTGCCTTTTTTATTTTTTTGTCAACGAAATGCTGGTTAGGAAGCGTATTTTTAGGATGCTAAAAACGATAATGAATTACAATCTGAACGGAAGTCAAATGGATGATAATATTTTGGATAAATTCAATTGGTAATCGAAGGAGGATGCTAACCGTGCGGTGGGTAAAAAGCAAGGGTGACTACTGCATGAACTGCAGCATTTTTAGGGAAACTGAATAGAGCAATTAATCGGCTATTGGAATGCTGCAAGGTTGCAAAGTTTGCAATCATTGCAGTTTTGCAAATTAGAAAAGATGATAGCCGAAATTGCATAATGAAAGTTTTGGGTTGGGATGCAGCAGGGCAAAAGTGGGCACTGTTGCTGTGCGGTGCTTTTGGAGGGTGAATGAAATGGAACGAGGAATGGAGTGAGGATTGCGTAGAGTAACGAAGCACCCGAAACGAAATGGTAGTGGAATGAAATTTACCTTCCAAAAGCACATGGGTTTTGGAGGATGTTTGAATTATGGTTCCTGTGTTTAAGATAAATGCTTGTTAAGTCACTAATATTTGATAATAATGTAATCAAATGCTTGAAAGTAAAACGGCAGGTAAAACAGCCTTGAGCGTGCGGTGGGAATATGGGATGCAAGGAAGTTGCAGACCATGTGTCGCGAGCCTACTGCGAGTGGAGCTGAGGCGGGAGGCAGAGGTGGCGCGAAGCGCCCTGACGACCTGTGTATCACACAAGGGTTTGGCGTAATTTTTTTGCGTTAAGGTTGGGGAGTTGGCTTATGCAAAAATTATGACAAACCCGCAGCCGAAGCGACAACGCAGGCGAGCCTAACTATAGCAGCGGCTGGACTGGAGGCTGCTGAAGAGAAAGAAGCGAGGAACGAGCGAAAAGAACAAAGCTGCCTACAGTACAGAGAGAGCTGCTGTGACGACTGACGAAGGCATGGCAAAGGGCATGACAGGCTTTTGAAAAAACCCGAAGGGCAATATAGCTGCTTGGTAAACTTTGAAAAATAAATAAAAGTAACAAGCTGCTGTATTGGGCTGGCATGACCTTTTGCTGACTAGGAAGGAGGAACGCCACTTTACCTGCTTTTCGTATGAAAGATAATGCTTGTAGAAAGAAAATGCTTTCTTGGATTATTGAGGTAAGAAAAATATTGATTTTAAGAAAAATAAATCTTGAAAGCTAAACTATAAAAATACTTATGATTTGTACTAAAAGCATTAGGGATTGAAGTGGAAATCCTTTTGCACAGCTTAAACTATCTATATACAAATATGTTTTAATATAAAAATTATTTTTATTTTGTTTCGATTTGAACCTATCTTTTATACCCACAGTTAATTTGATTGATGAAACACCCCGCAGACCAAGAATAAACATTGTCAAAACTTAATTGATTGAATTTATCTTTAAATGAAACGAGCGGAACCGAAACGCCACTTCGACTCAGCTCAGTGAACGATTATGTGTTTCCCTAAAAATAAGTAGAAAATCCAAATTGAATAACTCCTGTTTTAGAAGGAGGGTTTCCTAATAAATCTGTTTGTTGTTGATAACGATAATTGAAACGCAACACTGTTGTACCAACTGGCCTGAATGCAATAGTAGGAACAAATGCCCAAACATGATCATATATATTACCACCAGTTTCTTTAAATTTACCTTGGTTATAATCGGTATAATCAAGCCTGAAACCGAGGTTCAGTTTTGCTTTTTCCCAACCCAACATTGGTTTTTGAACAATAGTTCCTACCACATCTACAAAAGCACCCATTTGTTCATTGCCAAAAGTTTGAGAATAAGTTTCGGGGACATCAACAAACACTTTTGCAAGCTCTCCAGTAATATTTATCCGATTATTTAACAACGCAGTGT
Source organism: uncultured Bacteroidota bacterium (assembly GCA_903888395.1). Taxonomy (GTDB): domain Bacteria; phylum Bacteroidota; class Bacteroidia; order UKL13-3; family UKL13-3; genus JAAFJM01. The sequence goes on from CAISTO010000211.1 coordinate 6,871, forward strand.
TAAAGTCGAATGCAAGTACATGTAAACTTCTTTTACTATCTAAAATAATTCCATCTTGTCGCCATTTATTAAATACACCAGTCATGTATGAAAAACCAGCTTCCCCAATTTTTCGGTTTCTTACTGCTAATTTTCCTGTAAACATAGGAAGGCCACTGTTGCTTTCTTCAAACTTTTCAGGGTTTGATTTACCCGCAGCTAATGATGTTCTATTGTCTTCATTCGAAATAATTTTATCATCAAAACCATTGGTTAAATAAGCCTCATAACCAAACATCCATTTGCGCATAAATTGTTTGCCATAAAATCCAAATCCTACATTAGAAAGTGTAGAAGGAATAATGGTAGTAGATGAAAGCGGTCGGTCTATAAAATCCCACCTCGGCCCATCGTGGTTTTGATTAAATGAACCAATAGGATTTAAAATAATACCTCCTCTTAAATTGGCCAAATGATGAAATTCAATATCCATTGCGGCATATTCAATATTGATTTCCTTAGTGCCATCTTCAAATTCTAATTCCGAAAAAAACTTGATTTTTTTAGCAATAGTAGATGAAAAAAACAAAGTCATTCTACGCATTTGAAAAGAAAAGCCATCGGTTACTCCGTTGGTAGAAGCGTATTGTGTATTGGCTTCCAAGTATCCGCCTATGGCAATTGGTAATTTTCCTGCGGTAAGAAATGGACGATTATAAATAGCATCCATATTGAGTTTTTGTCTGGATGAATCAACAGGTATTCTACTAAAAACTGAACTGTCTTTTTGTGCTTTTGCCGTTATTGAAATGGTTAATAAAAAAGCTAATAGTAGGCAATAACTATAATTGTATATAAATATTTTCATGGTCTGTGGTAACTTTAAATGATTTTAAATTTTCTTCTGCTGGCGGGTTTTGAACAATTCCTTTATTTGAAAATTCACTTCCATGGCAAGGACAAACTAAATAATCGCCATTTGATTGTAATTCGCAACCTTTATGAGAACATTCCATTAATAAAGCTGAATAATTATCTTCACTTATTTTATAAATACAAATGGGAAAATTAAGTTGTTCAGACTTATACAAAACATATTTTCGCGGAATTGATTTGCCATTTTCAATTTTTACAAATTCAGTTTTTTTGATAGTTACTTTATTGTTGGCTATACTATTTTGAGCAAAATAATTGGTACTAGCGCAACTTTGTAAAAAAGTAGCTAATGCAACTCCTCCAACACAAGCAAAGCCACAAGTTTTAATAAATTCTTTTCTATCCATTATAACGATTGTAAAAATTTAATCAGTGCATTTTTATCACTTTCCGAAAGCGCGTAATAATTATCTCTTCGAGTACTTGCTTCACCACCATGATAAGCAATTGCTTCTTCAATACTTTTGGCTCTGCCATCGTGTAATAAAAAGTAATCTCCTCCTTGCGAAACTTTAGCCAATCCTAATCCCCAAAGTGGAGCTGTCCTCCATTCATCATTTTTTGCATTTCCTTCTGTGTAATCCTCAGCTAAATTGCCTCCCATTTTGTGTAATAATAAATCGGTATAAGGATGGAATTCTTTGTTTGATAATGATTCAATATTACTAAACCCAGTTTTTAAAGTTGGTTTATGGCAACTTACACAACCAATTTGAGTAAAAATATTTTTACCATATTGAACAGTAGCATCATTTTGGTTTCTTTGAATTGGCGCC
>CAISTO010000212.1 GCA_903888395.1 uncultured Bacteroidota bacterium
CCAATAACTTCAAAGTCGGGAGATCGAATGTATTCTTCAGTCGTCATTTTTGACAGACTAAACTCACGCGAGTAAAACGTTTCAAAGTCTATTGTTATTATTTTCATGGGCTTTCACTAACTGGTTGTCCACTAAAATGATAATAAATACCATTCAAATTTCAAGTTTTTTAAGTTTCGTTTTATTATTATTTTCTATATTTTATATATATCTAAGTGGCTTACAATTAACGCAAACCATCTTTTTTGCCATGGTTGCAATATTTTTCACCGCTATCATTTACCGCATTGTTAGGTACCTTCTAAATCAAATAAGTAATAGCACATTGCCATTTTTTTACTTATTTATTTATCTTTGCGCCTTGGAAATAAGTCCGTGGTTAATTTTTATCAAAATTTTAAATAGCTATTTAAGTTGAAAAACACAAAAGTAAAAAGTGTACTTGTATGTCAGCCAAAGCCAGAAACGGAGCGTTCTCCCTATTTTGATCTTGCAAAAAAATACAATTTAAAAATTGATTTCAGACCATTTATAGAAGTGCATCCTTTAAGCCCCAAAGAGTTTAGAGCTCAGAAAATAAATATTTTGGATTACACTGCGATCATTTTAAATTCTAGAAATGCAGTGGATAATTTTTTTAGGGTTTGTTCCGATTTAAAAATTGAAATGCCTATAGAAATGAAATATTTTTGTGTAAACGAAAGTATTGCAAATTATCTTTCTAAATACATTCAAGTTCGAAAGCGAAAAGTTTTTATTGGAAAAGGTACCGAAATTCAATTGTTTCCACTTTTTAAAACGCATTCCAAAGATAAATTTTTATTTGCTTGTAGCGATTGGCGAAAACAAGACATTGAGAAATACATGAAAAAAAGCAAAATTGTATTCAAAGAAGCTTATTTTTATAGAATTGCCTCCGCTAATTTACAAGATTTAAGTAATGTAAATTACGATATCATTGCTTTTTTTAGTCCTGCAGATATTCGTTCATTATTTGAAAATTTTCCTGATTTTTCGCAAAACAATACTGTAATTGCTGCTTGGGGTGCTACTACAATAAAGGCTATTAAAGATGAAAAATTAACAGCCAATATTCAAGCTCCAATTCCTGAAACACCATCTATGGTTGGTGCAATTGATAAATTTATAGTTGAAATTAACAAAGAAAAGTAAAAAAATATTTGTCTTTTTTTTTCAATAATTTAAAATGAAACTTTTTAATTATTAGGCATTTATTATTTTTTTGTTATTTAAATTATACACTAGCCAAATAAATTTCGTTTTACTGTCATTCAATTCTATTGTTTATATCATTTTATTATTTATTATTGAAAACTGTAATATTTAAATATATATCGCTTGATGAAAATAAAATTTACTATATTGATATTGATGATTGGTTTTATAACCAATCAATCTAAAGCACAACAAGATCCCCAATTTACCCAATTTATGAATAATAAATTGTTTTACAATCCAGGTTTTGCGGGCTCCACAGCTGGTAAAATTTGTGTGAATGGAACATTCAGAACTCAGTGGGTTGGTTATGGTGGTGGAAATGCATTTACAAATGATGCTTCTGGTGTTACTCCTGGTACTCCTGTAGCAAGAGGAAGCGCACCTACTACACAAAATTTTGGAATTCATGGAAATATTGGTCGTTTTGGAATTGGTTTAAATATTTGGCAAGATCAATTAGGATTCACAAGCACGTTAGCTCCAACCATTAGTTTGGCATATATACATCCGTTTGATAATGGTGCAAAATTAGCTGGGGGAATTGGAGTTGGAATAATTCAAAATTCTATGGATGGTAAAAAATTAGAGCCATTTACCCCAAATGATCCTAAAATTCCAACGGGAACTGTAACTGGTTTTTCTCCAAATGTAGATTTTGGTTTGTATTATACACTACCTCAATTGAGCATTTTTAATGATGTTTATTTTGGCGTATCAAGTTTGCATTTGAATAGTCCATTAGTTATATTGGTAGAAGACGGAAAAACTGGTGAATTTAAATTGCAATCGCAAAGACATTATTATGCAATGGCTGGTGCAACCTATCAACAGGTTATTCCAAATTTAGATTTGAATCCTAATGTTATTTATAAATCAGACGGTACAAAACATAATTTTGACTTTAATTGCTTAGCAGTTTATGACCAAAAAATTATTGGTGGTTTAACTTATAGAACACCTCAAGAATTTTGTGTATTAGCTGGATATAATTTTCCTTTAGGAGCAAATTCTTTGAATTTGATGTATAGTTACGATTTAATAACAAGTGATATTATTTCATATAGCCAAGGTTCGCATGAAATAACATTAAAATATTGCTTTGGGTTTAAATTTGATCCAAAACCACCAAAACCTTTTTTCCCTATTAAAACACCAAGAATGTTATAATAAAAATAAATTGTTTACGTTTAAATAATATACATTTTACATAAAATTGTTAATAAACTTGTATTTTTCAATAGAATTTATATTTTTGCCTTTTAGTATTTAAAAATTTTTGAAAAAAAAATGAATAAAATAAACTCAATATTGTTAATTATTGTAGCTGTTACATTGGCAGGTTGCAGCTCTAATAACGGTGAACTTACTGGTGTTCCAGGACGTAGACAGTGGTTTCACCCACAACCTCAAGGAACAGTTTATGTACCTACAGGTTCAATTCATATTGGTGCCACAGAGCAGGATGTGCCTATGGCAATGTTAGCTCCAAATAAACAAATTTCGGTTTCTGCATTTTATATGGATGAAACTGAAATAACAAATAACGAATATCGTCAATTTGTTTATGCCGTTGTTGATTCATTCATGAGAACTAAACTTGAATTTACTCAAGAAGTTGATGATGGATTTGGAAACAATTACATAGCTTTAGATTATAACAAAAGAGTTGATAAAAACACCGATATTTCTTCTTTGCAAGATATGTTTTACAATGAAGCTGAAAGTTATTATCGTCAAAAGCAATTAGATGTTCGTAAGTTAGAATATAAATATAACTATATTGACTTGAAAGCTGCAGCAGCTTTAAAACGTCAAGATGCTTACAAAAGATCAAAAGCTGATTTCAAAAAAGAAAAAGTTGTTAAAATATATCCAGATACTTTAGTATTTATTCGCGATTTTACTTATTCATATAATGAGCCTTTATCTCAAGTTTATTTCTGGCATCCAAAATATGATGATTATCCTGCAGTTGGTATTAGTTGGCATCAAGCCCGTGCATTCTGCTATTGGAGAACAAATCATTTGAATAGTTTTTACATGGAAGTAGATGAGCCAACAGTAACAGAATTCAGATTACCAACGGAATACGAATGGGAATATGCCGCTCGTGGTGGTAGAGACCAAAATCATTATCCTTGGGGTAACTATTATGTAAAAAATGCTAAAGGTTGTTCATTGGCAAATTACAAACCAGGTAGAGGCGAATACGTTTCAGACGGTGGGCATTATCCAATCAGAGTAAGTTCTTATTTTCCTAACGATTTTGGTTTATATGACATGAGTGGAAATGTTGCTGAATGGACTGCAACTGCATACGAAACCAATACAAATTTATTTTCACATGATAATAATCCTGATTATCAATTTGAAGTTGTTGAAGACGATCCAGATGTGGCTGAAACTTTAAAACGTAAAGTGATAAGAGGTGGTTCATGGAAAGATGTAGCATATTATTTACAATGTGGTACTAGAACTTACGAATATCAAGATAGTTGTAATTCTTATACTGGTTTCCGTTGTGTAATGAGTTATATCGGTCGTTCGAACAAAGACAAAAAATAATTAACAAATTAACTAACTAACAATTAACAAAAAAAAATTAAAAAGACATGGCAAACAGTTTCTTAGAAAGCAAAGGATTTAAGTCGTTCATGGGTAAAGCCTATGGTTTAGGTGCGGCAGTAGTAATCGTTGGAGCATTATTTAAAATTACGCATTGGAAAGGTGCTGATACAATGTTAACAATTGGATTATTGACAGAAGCAGCTATTTTTACGGTATCAGCTTTTGAAAAACCACACCAAGAACCAGATTGGACTTTAGTATATCCAGAATTATCAGGATTAGATTCAAAAGAACCTAAAAAAGCAAAGTCAGGTTTAGGTTTAACTCAACAGTTAGATAAAATGATGGAAGAAGCTAAAATCGGTCCAGATTTGATCAATAGTTTAGGTAATGGCTTCCGCTCTTTAAATGAAAATGTTGCAGGATTAAAAGATTTATCAAGTGCTGGTTCAAAAGAATATGCTGGTCAAATAGAAAGAATGACAAAGAATTTAGCTTCTTTAAATTCAGTTTATGAATTAGAAATTACTGAATCTAATAATCATTTAAAATCAATCAACGAGTTTGTTGGTGGTTTAAACAAAACTGTAAGTACTTTAAATGATTCTACTAAACAAGCAGAAACATTTAAATTAGAAATGGATAAGTTATCTAAAAACTTAACTTCATTGAATGGAGTTTATGGTAACATGTTATCAGCTATGACTGTAAAAGGATAATTTCTTTTACATTATAAATAGTTCAATAAATAAATATTCGTTTTTAAAATAAATAAAAAATAATGTCAGGAGGAAATGTATCACCAAGGCAGAAGATGATAAACATGATGTATTTAGTGCTTACAGCATTACTTGCATTGAATGTATCTGCCGAAATTTTAAGAGCCTTTCACTTAGTGGAAGTGAGTATGGAAAAAGCAGGAGCAAATATTGATAAAAAAAATTCAGATATTTTGAAATCAATAGATTCTTATGTAACCAATAATCCTTCTGATGAGAAAGGTAAGAATGCCCAAGTTCAAGCAGCAAAATGTAATAATACAGCAAAAGCAGCTTTAAAATACTTAGGTGATTTGAAAACTTTGTTAGTAGATGGGGTTGATAAAGATGGTAAACCCAATGCTAAATTTTCAGGTAGAAAAGAAGGAAAAGAAGATGGAGAAATTGAGGATGCTTCTAACATGGAAAAGCATGCTAATTTATTCATCATTCAGGGAAAAGGTGCGGAATTAAAAAATAACATCAATAAATGGAGAACAGATATGATTTCTGTATTGTCTCCAGATTTACAAAAATTAATTAAAAGTGATTTAAATACTGACGTAAGTAAAGGAAGTACACAAACTTGGGAATCTGAATTGTTTGAACATTCGCCATTAGCTGCTGTAATTACTTTATTAACTAAAACAGAAAATGATGTAAAAAATACTGAGGCACAAGTTTTAGATGAATTGAAAAAAGATTTAACAAAGGTAAATATTGTTGTTGATCAGTTTGAAGCTAAAGTAATTCCTAATAAAGGTACTTATATCATAGCTGGTGGCAAATATGAAGCTGATATATTTTTAGCTGCATCTAGTTCACGCTCTACTTTTGATTTATCTGTTAATGGTTCAAATGTTAATGTTGAAAGTGGAATTGGTAAATATTCAGTTTCTGCAAGTGGTCAAGGATTGAAAAAATACAAAGGTGTTATCACTCAAAAACAAATTGATGGTACGGATAAAAAGTATGAGTTTGAAAGTGAATATTTTGTAACACAACCTTTAGCTGTAGTTTCTGCTACTAAAATGAATGTTATATATAGAGCAATTCCTAACCCTATTTCTGTTTCAGTACCAGGTTTTGATGCAAGTCAAATATTAGTATCTTCATCAGTTGGTTCTTTATCTTCAGCTGGACAAAACGGTATGTACAATATCATGGTTGCTCCTGGTGATGTTAATAAAGAATTGACAATTTCAGTTTCAGTAAAAGCTGATGGTGCAACTAAGAAAATGGGAGAAATGATGTTCCGTTTAAAAAATATACCTAAACCAAATCCTCAGTTAGGAAGTATAGAAGCAGATGGTGAAGTGGAAGCGGCTAAAATTAAAGCTGGTAATGCTGTATTTGCTTTATTAAAGGATTTTGCTTTTGAAGGAATAAAATATGATGTAAAGAATTTTACAATTATTTACCAACCTAAAACAGGTGCTTCAATAGTAGAAACTATTAATGGAAGTAATTTAGTTCCTGCAAGAATGAAAGGTGTATTACAAAATGTGAGAACCGGTGATAAAGTTTTAGTAGTAAATATTAAAGCTCAAGGTCCTCAAGGTTTAGTTCCTATACCTAAAGGTGTAATTGCAATTTGCAAATAATTTAATTATGAAAAAGAAAATAGTATCAATTTGTTTATTACTTGCTGTGTTTTTAAATGTAAAAGCACAAGGAGTTTATGACGATTTTATTTATAATCGTCAGGCAGTAAAAGAACGTAAAGTTGTTTCTTGGCCTTACTTGCGTGAGGCTGATGTAACTAGCTCGAAAAGAGTAGTTAGAATTATTGATGTAAGAGAAAAGCAAAATCAAGTGATGGCATGGCCTAAAAATCCATTAGCTGTGATTTTATTTGAAGCATTGCAAAAAGGTAAAATGGTAGCCTATAAAGATGATTCATTGAGTGGAACTTATACACAAGAAGAAATTGTTGCCATGACAATTGATACGTCCTTCGTTGAAAATCCAGATCCTAATAATCCTGATGAAACAATTATGGATACTGTAATTAATACTTTCAGACCAATTGATAGAATTAAACGTTACAGAGTTGTGGAAGATTGGATTTTTGATAAAAAATTAAGTACTTATTTTGTAAGAATTATATCTATTGCTCCTCAATTTAAAAGAGTTGTAGGTGGTGTAGAGTTATCAGAACAAGATTTATGTGTTTTAAAATACCATGCCAGAGAAGCTGATCCAATGACTCCTGTAACTGAAATGGATTTAAGACATTTGTTTATTAATTATGAAGTTTTTAATCGTCAGAATGATGCTGCTAGAGTAACTTTTGATGATTGGTTTGAATCAAGACAATTTTCAAGTTATATCATTAAACAATCAAATGAACAAGATTTGTATATTAGAGACAGAGCTGAGTTTAAAGATAATGGTGTAGCTGCAATATTAGAAGGTGAAAAAATTAAGCAAGATCTGTTTGAAAAAGAACATGATATGTGGGAATACTAATATTTAGCATTCAATTTTTAAAAAAGGCTTTTACAAATATTTGTAGAAGCCTTTTTTTTTGTGCAGTATATTTTTTTTATATCAAAGTGAATTCGGTTATTGTTTAAACGTTATTGCGAAGCGCAGCCGGCGTCTCGTCCAAGCGCATTTATATCAAAACAAGGAAAACTCCGAAAGAGTTTATTGAATAGCCACCATTGAAACTGGTGGTATTCAACTAGAATAATCTGAAGAAAACCATAAATATTTGTGTTTTCTAACCACTTTAACCCGAATTCAATTCGAGGCTATTAATACTAAACTCTCTCGATAGTAATTGCATAGGCTTCGACTTAATTTATATCTTTTCCTTGTTAACAGTTATAAACTTTAGAGTTCCGTGGGATCGAAATATTTATAGCAACGGGTTTTAACCCGTTGAAAAAATGAACCCAAACTTTTATACAAAACCCCCTAAATAATTGCGCTAGGCCCCTAGCTTAGCGCAATTATTTAGGGGGTTTATATCTTTTACCCCCGAATTTCATTCGGGGCTATATATATTAAACTCCGCAGGAGTTTTCCTTAGCTTGAATCATATGCGATATCTATCTAGATGGATTTACGTGTTTCATGCGGGGATACAATCTTATAGATAAATTGCTTCCTGGCATATCATTTAAAAATACTATCAATAATCTGTGAGGTTTTCATTTACATGTAAATTTAAGCATAAAAAAACCACCCTTATGAGGTGGTTTTTTAAATTTATAAAATAAATTTATTTAAAACTATTTCAATTTAAAAGCTTTCTTTACTTTTTCAACATAATCTAATTTTTCCCAAGTAAATAGTTCTACTTTCTTAGTTACTTTTTTACCATCTGGACTACTAAATACTTTAGTAACTACTTCATTTTTTCTACCCATGTGACCATAAGCAGCTGTTTCGCTATAAATAGGATTACGTAACTTCAAACGAGTTTCAATTCCGTAAGGAGTCATATCAAAAGTTTTTTCAACTATTTTAGCAATTTCGCCATCAGTCATTTTAACTTTTGCAGAACGATAAGTATCAATAAAAATACCCATTGGTTGAGCAACACCTATAGCATATGATACTTGTACTAATACCTCAGTACAAAGTCCAGCTGCAACTAAGTTTTTAGCTATGTGACGTGTAGCGTAAGCAGCACTTCTATCAACTTTGCTTGGATCTTTACCAGAAAATGCTCCACCACCATGTGCGCCTTTTCCACCATAAGTATCAACAATAATTTTACGTCCAGTTAAACCTGTATCACCATGTGGTCCACCAATAACAAATTTACCTGTTGGGTTAATGTGATAACTGATTTTATTGTTAAATAAATGAGCGTACTTAGGGTAGTTCTTTTTAACACGAGGTATTAAAATATCAACGATATCTTTTTTGATTTTAGCCAACATTTTAGCTTCTAAATCAAAATCATCATGTTGAGTTGAAACAACAATTGCATCAATACGAACAGGTTGATTTTTATCGTTATATTCTAATGTAACTTGACTCTTTGCATCAGGACGCAAATATTTAATTGCTTTGTTTTCTCTGCGTAATGCAGCTAATTCAATTAGAATAGCATGTGCTAAATCTAAAGCTAAAGGCATGTAATTGTCAGTTTCGTTAGTTGCATAACCAAACATCATACCTTGATCACCTGCGCCTTGTTCTTCTTTTTTCTTTTTATCTACACCTTGGTTAATGTCTGCAGATTGTTCATGAATAGCTGATAAAATACCACAAGAATTAGCTTCAAACATGTATTCCGATTTGGTATAACCAATTTTACGAATTACTCCACGAGCTATTTCTTGCACATCTAAATATGCTTTTGATTTTACTTCGCCTGCTAAAATAACTTGTCCTGTAGTTACTAAAGTTTCGCAAGCTACTTTTGATTGAGGATCAAAAGCTAAAAAATTGTCGATAAGTGCGTCAGATATTTGATCTGCTACTTTGTCTGGGTGTCCTTCTGATACAGACTCTGATGTGAAAAGATATGCCATTTTTTTATTTATATAATGTTTTTAGTTTGTAGTATCTATTGTAAACGTACAATATAAATGCTTTAAACTATTACTTTTTTTAAGTGGCGCAATTTTATGTCTTTTTTTCTTATTTCAAAACAAAATTTTATTAGTATTTAACACTTTACATAATTATTGAATGGTTTGTATTGTTCATCTTTAAATTTCTAAACATGTTATGTATCATTGCATAAATATATTTTGAAATGAAAAACCTAGAAGTTGTTGTTAGTCCCGCACTTTTGCCTTTTTATCATGTAAAAAACAAAACTGTAGTTGTAATAGATATTTTAAGGGCTACAAGTAGTATGTGTGTGGCTTTTAAAATAGGAGTTGAAAAAATTTTGACGTTGGCAAGTGCTGAAGAATGTAAGTTGTTCAAAGAATTTGATTTTATTATTGCCGCTGAAAAAGATGCGATTAAAGTTGCAGGTTTTGATTTAGGTAATTCTCCTTTTGAATTTGAAAACCCTTTATTGGAGGGTAAAAATATTGCTTTAGCAACAACCAATGGAACAAAAGCAATTAAATATGCCAATGAAAATGGAGCTTCAAATATTGTTATTGGTTCTTTTTTGAATATTGATGTGCTTTGCAATTGGTTAATTGAACAAAATAATGATGTGATTTTATTATGTGCAGGTTGGAAAAATAAATTCAATTTAGAAGATACTTTATTTGCAGGTGCTGTAGTAAATATTATTGAATCAAATTTCCATGTTGATTGTGATAGTGCGCTATTTGCAAAATTATTATATGTAAGTAACATAGATGATTTAGAAAACTTGGTAAGGGCGTCTTCGCATGCCAAAAGATTTAAGTTACAAAGTTATCAAACCGATGATGTAAAATATTGTTTGCAAATGAATACAGCACCAGTATTGCCAATATTGGAGGGTAATTACTTTAAAAAATTAATATAAATATCTGCTAATTGAAAAATTGAATGGAACATTTTAAAAGAGGTGAATTTTATTAATTAAATTTTATATTGCCATTCTATTTGAAGAGAATTTTATACATATTATTTTTTGTATTTATTAGTTATGCTAATTACGCCACACACATAGTTGGCGGTGCTTTTGATGTACAATGGCAAGGAGGAAATAATTATAAAATTTCATTAAAGGTATTACGTGATTGTAGGAATGGAGCTGCTGATTTTAATAAACCCAATATTAGAATTGGTGTTTACCAAAAAAATAATAACAGCCTTGCTACTTATTTTACATTGCCATTTATTAGCTCTCAAAAACTTCAATTCATAAATCCTAAATGTGGTGGAAGTACCATTGAATGTACAGAAGAAGGTTTTTATACGGCTACAGTTAGTTTTGCTAGTTTAACTTATGCAGGCGGATATTATATAAGTTGGGAGCGCTGTTGTAGAAATAGTATCATTGGAAATATTAATATCCCAGGTGATGCAAGTACTGCTTTTTATGCTGAAATTCCTTCTAAAATCTATAATAATTCTACGCCAAAATACACCAATAATCCAGTAACTTTAATGTGTGTTGGTGTTCCTTTTAACTATAATTTTAAATATAGTGATATAGATAATGATTCGTTGGTTTATACGTTGGTAAATCCATTAAATGGAACTTTAGATAAAAACAATCCTAATGGCACAGCAACTTATTTAAATTCTCCAGGACCCTATTCTTCAATAAATTGGCTAGCAGGTTATAGTGCAACAAATGCAATCAATGGAACTCCTTCATTATACATTGATAGAAGAACAGGCGAAATAAATGTAACACCAAATAGTGTTGGAACCTATGTAGCTGCTATTAGAGTTGAAGAATATAGAAATGGAGTTAAAATTGGCGAAGTACGTTTAGAGTTACAATTCAATGTGGTTTTATGTGCTCCAAATCCTCCACCAGATATAAACTATAGCGATACCGCTTCTGTTATTCAAAAAACTTTTTATGATGTTGAAATTCCCAATAATATTTGTTTTGATATCAATGCAAGTGATTTAAGTACACCAGGTGACTCGCTTTATATGGTTGTTTCTTCAACACATTTTAGTTCTACTTATACAAGCCAACCAACTGTTAAAAAATTAGCGGCTGGTTATAAAACACTAACCAATAGATTTTGTTGGCAAACAACCTGTGAACTTTCAAATATTGGTTCGGTTACTTTTAAATCAGAGGTAAAAGACAATGGTTGTCCATTGCCTAGAACAACTAAAAGTGAAATTGTTATTAGAATTAAACCAATGAAGGTAATGCCACCTCCATTTTTTAAATGTTTGGGACTTTTGGCTAATAAAACACAATTAAATTGGAGTGATACCAATACTTCTGTTTTATTGAAAAGTTATAGAATATACAGAGGAATAAATGATACTGGCTACCAATTATTAACTGAAGTTGGTAAAATTAGCAATCAATTTACAGATAATAATTCACCTAATAATAGAACAATTAATTATACTTACAAAATTACAAGTGTAAATGATTGTGATTCGGAAGGAGTTGCTACAAAATCTGTAAGTACAATTGAAAGTTTACCAGTTATTTATCAAAATGATAGTTTACAAGTTAAAATTGACCAAGACACAATAGATTTTTATGTATATAAAAATACTTGTTTTACTATTAAAGCCAAGGATGTTGGAGATTCTTTAATGATGAGAATTTCTTCTAGTGTTTTTAGTAATAAAACGATTGGTGATTTACCTAAAGTAGATACTTTAGTTTATGGAAATGATAACATTGAAAGTAAATTATGTTGGACTCCAAACTGTGATGCTTATGCCTTAAGATATATTCCAATTAATATAGAAGTTCAAGATTTAAGTTGTCCTATTTCTAACATAACTAATAAAACTATTTGGTTAAAAATTATCGCCATGCCTCCAGTGGAATCAACTGATATGCTTTGCATGAATTTAAGTAACGATAATCAAACCTATGTATATTATGGAGATACTTCAATTATAGAAAGGTTCAATTATTTTTTAGTATTTAGAGGAATTGATTATAAAAACTACCAAGTTATAGACACGATAAGGACTAAAGTGGCGCGTTATTTTATAGATAAAAATTCGCCTAATAACAAAGGGATAAATTACACCTATTTTATGATTGGTGTAAATAAATGTTTGTTAATGGGCCAGACAAGTGATACCATAAGTACTTTTGAACAAATAGCTTATATTCCACAACAACAAAAACTATTTACAGTTACAGTTGATACAAATAATAATGTTAGTGTTAGTTGGCTGCCAAGTAAAGAAAAAGATTTTGCTAAATATTATTTGTATAAATCAATAAATAATGGCGTAAGTTTTAAAATGCTCGATACATTTGAATTGGTAACTGATACTTTATACATTGACAAAGATGTTGATATTAATAAGCAATCGTATTGTTACCATTTAATCATGTATGATACCTGCGATAATATTGGCCCACAAGGAAAAATTGCATGTTCTATATTTTTAAAAGGAAAGTCGGAATACTTAAAACATAATTTGGATTGGAACAGCTACATTGGTTGGGACAATGGCGTTGATAATTACCAAATTTTAAGAAGATATGTTGTTAGTCCATATGAATCGTTGGTAAGAATTAAAGTAAACCAACACGTTGATAGTAAATTTGAAAACGATGAAGGTGCTTATTTTTATTATTTAAATGCCTTAGAGGCCTTACCAGATGGAACTTTAGATAGACCATTGGCTCAAAGTAAATCAAATGAAATATTTTTGTTTCAACAGCCAAATGTTTATACCCCAAATGCAATTTCAATGAATGGTGATGGAATAAATGATTTTTTAGAAATGAAAAATTCATTTGTTAAAACTTATCATTTAAAAATATTCAATCGTTGGGGAGAAATGATTTTTGAAACCAATAATAAAAAAGAGTATTGGAAAGGTGTTTTAAATAACAATTCAGTTCAAAATGATGTTTATTTTTACATTCTAAATTTCACTGGTTTTGATGATGTGGCATATACTAAAAACGGTAATTTCACCATTCTTAGGTAAACATTGATTGGCGTTTTTACGCAATGAATTTTCTCTTCACAATAAATTCATATTTCATACTTAAAAAAAAGGTTTATCTTGCCGCCCATGATTCGTATATTTTATAGGCAAGGCGATAAAATACTTAAAGATAACGATGTAAAACGTTTGGATTTACTCACAAATATTATGTGGGTAGATATGCAAGCACCCACAAGTGAGGAGGAAGAATGGATTGAAAGTAAATCGAAAATTAGTATTCAAACTCCACAGGAAATTACCGAAATTGAAAGCAGCTCACGTTATTTTGAAAGAAATAATGAAATAACAGCCAATAGTAATTTTCTTCGTTTAGAAAATGGACAATACGAAAAACATGCAGTTTCATTTATTATAAAAGACAGTATCCTATACACCTTCCGCCAAGCTGATCTTTCTACTTTTGCTGATGTAGTAAGAAAAATGAAAGCCAATAGCGAAATGTTTAATTCTGGCTTTGATGTACTCATGAGTTTACAAGAAACGCGCATTGATTTAGAAGCGGATTTGATTGAAAGAGTTTCTAATGAAATTACCGTTTTTAGTCGTACTTTAAGTACAGATAGAAATCCTAATAGTGAGTTTTTATTAGACATTACCGACTTACAAGAAAGCACCATGATGCTGCGTGAAAGCATGATTGATAAGCAACGAGTACTTTCAAATTTATTAAAAAGCAGCCTTTTTCCTGAAGATAGAAAAGTTAGATTACGTATAATCATCAAAGATATTCAATCACTGATTGAATACAGCGTATTTAACTTTGAACGATTAGAGTTTTTACAAAATACTTTAACTGGTTTAATTAATTTAGATCAAAATAAAGTGTTAAAGCGCTTCACTGTTTTTTCTATTGCCTTTTTACCACCTACATTAATTTCGGGAATGTTTGGAATGAATTTTACCAATATTCCTGGCGCAAATCAACCCTTTGGTTTTTTTCTGTGTATTTTAGCAATGATACTTTCTTCAGGTGCTGTAATGCTTACTTTCAAGAAAAAAGGTTGGATTTAGGGCAGTTAATAGTTGTCAGTTGTCAGTTGATAGTGTGATATGTATAAGCAATCAACTTATAACTCAATTAACCTATCAACTATAAAAGAATTTTTTTAAATCACATACTTTTTTATATTTGCCCCACTTATCCAGAAAGACGGAGGGAATAGGCCCTATGATGTCTTGGCAAAAACTACTTTGTAGCAGAGTGCCAACACCTATCTCAATTGGAGAGAACTGATAAGTGAATGAATGCTATGCAATTGCTTTGCTGTCAAACACATAATCAGAAAAATTTACTGGAAAAGTCAATAGCTAATAGACCATAGTCCATGGCTTTTGAATTTATTAACCTATGGTCAATCGACTATGGACTATGGACATTAAAAATAAAATGAACATATACGATATATTAAAACAAAGAATTGTGATTTTGGACGGTGCAATGGGTACCATGATTCAACGTCACAAATTGGAAGAAGCAGATTTTAGAAATGAAGCTTTGGCTAATCACACATATCCGTTAAAAGGGAACAACGATTTATTATCAATTACACGCCCTGAAATTATTAAAGGTATTCATCGATTATACTTTGAAGCGGGAGCCGATATAGTTGAAACCAATACTTTTAGTGGAACAACTATTGCGCAAGCTGATTATCATTTGGAACATTTGGTAGATGATATTAACTTTTACTCTGCAAAAATAGCGCGTGAAGTGGCCGATGAAATGACTGCAAAAGAACCGCATAAACCTAGGTTTGTTGCTGGCGCAATGGGGCCAACTAACAGAACATTATCTATCAGTCCTGATGTGAATGATCCTGGTTATAGAGCTACTACTTTTGATGAATTAGTAAAAGCATACAAGCAACAAGCCATCAAATTAATTGAAGGTGGCGTTGATGTTTTATTGATTGAAACCATATTTGATACATTAAATGCCAAGGCAGCATTATTTGCAGTAGATGAAGTTTTTGAAGAAATTGGAAAACATTATCCGGTTATGATTTCGGGAACTATTACTGATGCTTCAGGTAGAACATTATCGGGTCAAACAACAGAAGCGTTTTTAATTAGTATGCAACATGCACCTTTAATGAGTATCGGTTTAAACTGTGCTTTAGGAGCTAGTGCTTTGCGTCCGTATTTGCAAGTAATGGCAACACATTCACCATTTTTTGTAAGTGCTTATCCAAATGCTGGTTTGCCAAATGAATTTGGTCAATACGATGAAAGTCCTGCAGCAATGGCAAAACAAGTAGAAGAATTTTGTAAAGAAGGATTGGTAAATATATTAGGTGGCTGTTGCGGAACAACTCCTGAACATATTAAGGCAATTGCTGATATGGCTTCCAATTATGAACCGAGAGTAATAGCTAATAGTTTATAGACGATAGACCATAGAAAGTTTATGGTTAATAGACCATGGAACATAGAAGATTTATAGACCATTGACCATAGTTTGGATAATAGTTTATATAAAAAGGAAACAAAATCATGTTTAAGTTTGAAAATTTAGAAGTTTGGAAATAATCAATTGACTTAGTAATAAAAATTGATGATGTTGTTAAAAAATTTCCGAAGGAAGAAATTTATATTCTTACATCTCAAATAAAAAGAGCTGGGGATTCTATCTCACTAAACATAGCGGAAGGTTCTCAAGGACAAACTAACCCTGAATTTTCAAGATTTTTAAGCTATTCCATGCGTTCATGTATTGAAGTTGTTGGATGTATATATATTGCTAAAGCAAGAAAAATTATAACAGAAGAAGATTTTAAAAATATTTATGATGATTGTGAAACGCTAGTAAAAATGATTCAATCGTTAAGAAATAAGGTGATTCAAAAGACGATGGACGATAGACCATAGTCAATTGAATTTAATTTAATTAAAACAAAGTGCCATTGTCTATGGGCTATAGTATATCAACTAAATACTATCGTCTATGGTCCATTAACTTGAAATAAAATGAATAAAGATTATACATTACGCCTTTCGGGCTTAGAGCCATTAGTAATTACAAAAGAAACTAATTTTGTAAATGTGGGTGAGCGAACCAATGTAACGGGTTCAAAAATGTTCTTGCGATTAATTCGTGAAGGGAATTTTGAAGAAGCTTTAGCTGTTGCTCGTCAGCAGGTAGAAGGTGGAGCGCAAATCATCGATATCAACATGGATGAGGGAATGATAGATGGCGAAGAATCAATGGTTCGCTTCTTGAATTTAATTGCATCGGAACCCGATATTTCACGCGTTCCAATTATGATTGATTCTTCGAAATGGGAAATTATAGAAGCAGGTTTAAAATGCGTGCAAGGTAAGTGCGTGGTAAATTCTATTTCTATGAAAGGTGGAGAAGAAGAATTTATTCGTCAGGCTAAAATTGTAAAACGTTTTGGAGCTGCAGTTATTGTAATGCTTTTTGATGAAAAAGGACAAGCAGATAACTACGAACGCAGAATAGAAATTGCAGAACGTGCGTATAGAATTTTAACTGAAAAAGTTCATTTCCCAGCAGGTGATATTATTTTTGATCCTAACATTTTTCCTGTTGCCACCGGCATGGAAGAACATAGGAAAAATGCGATTGATTTCTTTAACGGAACAAAATGGATCAAGGAAAATTTGCCTGGAGCAAAAATTAGTGGAGGTGTTTCAAATGTTTCGTTCTCGTTCAGAGGAAATGATAAGGTACGTGAAGCCATGCACTCTGCATTTTTGTTTCATGCCATCAATCATGGAATGGATATGGGAATTGTAAACCCAAGTCAGTTGGAAGTTTACAGTGAAATAGACAAAGAATTATTAGAACATGTAGAAGATGTTTTGTTGGATAGGAGGGATGATGCTACTGAGAGATTACTTGAATTAGCAGAGCGTGTAAAAGGTAAGGGAAAAGAAAATATCATAGACGAAGAATGGCGCAAAGGAACTGTGGAAGAGCGTTTGAGTCATGCCTTAATAAAAGGAATTGTTGAATTTGTAGAAGCAGATACAGAAGAAGCCAGGTTGCAATATGACAGACCATTACAAGTAATTGAAGGTCCGTTAATGGCTGGTATGAATGTGGTGGGTGATTTATTTGGATTGGGAAAAATGTTTTTACCGCAGGTAGTTAAAAGTGCACGTGTAATGAAAAAAGCCGTAGCAGTTTTAATGCCTTATATGGAAGAAGAAAAACGCAAAAATGGAAACATGACTACCAACCAAGGCCGCATATTAATGGCCACAGTTAAAGGCGATGTGCATGATATTGGAAAAAATATAGTAGGAGTAGTTTTGGCATGTAATAACTATGAAATTATAGATATTGGTGTAATGGTTCCTGCTGAAAAAATATTAGAAGTAGCCATTAGAGAAAACGTGGATGTGATTGGTTTAAGTGGATTGATTACGCCTAGCTTAGACGAAATGGTGCATGTAGCTAAAGAAATGGAACGTTTAGGAATGAAAATTCCTTTGTTAATTGGCGGAGCTACTACAAGCCGAGCGCATACTGCCGTTAAAATAGATCCAGTATATAGCGGACCCGTGGTGCATGTGTTAGATGCGAGTAAAAGTGTGCCAGTAGCAGCAAGCTTAATTAGTCCTGACCAACGTGAGGCTTCTGAAAAGAAATTTAAAGACGAATACGAACAGTTTAGAATTGACTATAAAAACCGTAAAAAAGACAAGAATTCGGTTGATTTAACAAAAGCCAGAGCCAATAAAATTCCGGTAAATTTTGACAAAATTGTAGCACCAAAGTTTTTAGGCACAAAAGTATTTGATAATTTCCCGTTAGAAGAATTACGCCAAAGAATAGATTGGACACCTTTCTTTTTAACTTGGGAATTGGTTGGCCGTTATCCAGCTATTTTTGATGATGAAATAGTAGGAGTTGAATCAAAAAAATTATTCATTGATGCCAACAAAATGTTGGATAAAGTAATCAATGAAAAATTGTTAACGGCACGTGGAGTAATAGGTTTTTATGAAGCAAATTCAGTAGGGGATGATGTAATTATTAAATTCGAAAAAGAAAATTCGAAATTCGAAGGCAATGAAGTAAAATTTAATTTTTTAAGACAGCAAGGGGAAAAAGCCGATGGACAACCTTACTTATGTTTAGCTGATTTTGTGGCACCAAAAGAAAGTGGTAAGCAAGATTATTTAGGCATGTTTGCAGTAACAGCTGGTATTGGAATTGAACCATTGGTGGAAGCTTACGA
>CAISTO010000213.1 GCA_903888395.1 uncultured Bacteroidota bacterium
ATTAGAATCAATGAATTTCCCTGAACCAGTTATTGGTTTAGCGGTTGAACCTAAAACTCAAACTGATTCTGATAAATTAGGTATGTCATTGGCTAAATTAGCTGAAGAAGATCCTACATTCCGTGTTAAAACAGATGAAGATTCTGGACAAACAATTATTTCTGGAATGGGAGAATTGCATTTAGAAATTATTGTTGATAGATTAAGACGTGAATTTAAAGTTGAAGTTAATCAAGGTGCACCACAAGTTTCATACAAAGAAACTATTACAGTACCGGTTACTCACAGAGAATCTTATAAAAAACAATCAGGTGGTAGAGGTAAATTTGCAGATATTCAATTTGAGTTAATACCTGGAGATCCAGAAAAATCAGGTTTAGAATTTGTAAATGAAATAGTAGGAGGATCAATTCCAAAAGAATTTATTCCTTCTGTAGAAAAAGGTTTTAAAGCAGCAATGAATAATGGTGTTTTAGCTGGATTTGCTGTAGAAAGTTTAAAAGTAAGATTATTTGATGGATCATTCCATGCGGTGGATTCAGATTCAATGAGTTTTGAACTTTGTGCTAAAATTGCTTTCAAGGAAGCATCTAGAAAAGCAAAACCTGTATTACTTGAACCAATAATGAAATTAGAAGTTTTGACCCCAGAAGAAAATATGGGTGATATAATTGGTGATTTAAATAGAAGACGTGGACAATTAGAAGGAATGGATAGTAGAGCAGGAGCACAAGTAGTAAGAGCAAAAGTGCCTTTAGCAGAAATGTTTGGGTATGTAACTCAACTTAGAACCTTATCTTCTGGACGTGCATCATCTACAATGGAATTTAGTCACTTCGCTGAAGCTCCTAGAAATGTTCAAGAAGAAGTATTAGCAAAAGTTAACGGAAAAGCATAAGCTTAATAATATAATAATTGTGAGCCAAAAAATAAGAATTAAGTTAAAAAGTTTCGATTACAATCTAGTTGACAAGTCAGCAGAAAAAATCGTTAAAACTGTAAAAAGCACTGGTGCTATTGTAAGTGGTCCAATACCTCTTCCAACACAAAAGAAAATTTATACAGTATTACGTTCGCCTCACGTAAACAAAAAGGCTAGAGAACAGTTTCAATTATGTTCATACAAACGCATACTTGATATTTATAGTAGCACTGCTAAAACAGTAGATGCTCTTATGAAGCTTGAATTGCCAAGTGGTGTTGATGTTGAAATTAAAGTTTGATCAATTATTAAAAGAAATTTAGACAGATAGATTATGTCAGGATTGATAGGAAGAAAAGTAGGTATGACTAGCGTTTTTAACCAAGATGGTAAGCAAATGGCTTGCACCGTGGTTGAAGTAGGACCAAATGTTGTTACACAGGTTAAAACTGTGGAAACTGATGGTTACAATGCTATTCAGTTAGCGTATGGTGATGCAAAAGAAAAAAACACACCCGCTGCACTAAAAGGAATATTTAAGAAAGCAAATACAACTGCTAAAAGAAAAATTGTTGAATTTAAAGGATTTGAAGTTCCTTTAACTTTAGGTGATGTTTTGATGGCTGATTTATTTGAAGTTGGTGAGTATGTAGATGTTGTTGGAACTTCAAAAGGTAAAGGTTTTCAAGGTGTTGTTAAAAGACATGGATTTGCTGGTGTAGGAATGGCTACTCACGGTCAACATGATCGTCAAAGAGCTCCAGGTTCAATTGGTGCATCTTCAGATCCTTCTAAAGTATTCAAAGGAATGAGAATGGCTGGTAGAATGGGTGGTGTTAGAGTGAAGAAAACAAATCTTCAAATTTTAAAAGTGTTGAAAGAGCAGAATCTTTTGGTAATTAAAGGATCAATTCCTGGTGCTAAAGGTTCATTTATATTATTGGAGAAATAAGAAGGATGGAATTAGCAATATTAAATACACAGGGCGCTGATACTGGTCGTAAAGTAGTTTTAAGCCAAGATATTTTTGGTATAGAACCTAACGATCATGCAATATATTTAGACATTAAACAATTTTTAGCTAACCAACGTCAAGGAACACATTCCGCTTTAGAAAAAAGTCAGATTAGTGGTTCAACTAAAAAACTTCATCGTCAAAAAGGTACAGGTGGTTCTCGTAAGGGAAGTATTAAATCTGGAACTAGAGTAGGTGGTGCACGTATTTTTGGACCAAGACCTAGAGATTATAGTTTTAAATTAAATAAAAAATTGAAACAATTAGCTAGAATGTCAGCATTTGCTTACAAAGCTAAAGATAACAATATTACAGTTTTAGAGAATTTTACTTTTGATTCTGCTAACACTAAAAATTATATCAATATTTTAAGTAACCTTAAATTTAGTAATGCTAAAACATTATTAATTATGGCTGATTACAACGATTTTATTTATAAATCAAGTCGTAATTTACCTAGAACTAAGGTTGTTACTGTTTCTGATGTAAATACTTATGAAATTTTGGATGCTCAAAAAGTAATTTTAATAGAAAATTCTTTAGGAGTTATTGATAACCTTTTTAATAAAATTAAGTAATGGGTATTCTTAAAAAGCCACTTATCACTGAAAAATTTAATCGTTTAAGCGAAAAATTTAATCAGTTTGCTTTTATCGTTGAGAAAAAAGCATCTAAACCTGAAATTATTAGTGAAATTGAAAAAATATATAGTGTAAACGTAACCGGTATTAGTACTATGGTTTATGCTGGTAAAGTAAAATCAAGATCAACTAAACGCGGTCAGTTTACTGGCAAAAGAACAGCTTTTAAAAAGGCTATTGTTACACTTAAAGAAGATCAAAAAATTGACTTCTTCCAAAACGTTTAATAAACAAAATGGGAATTAGAAAATTTAACCCGATAACTCCAGGCACACGTTTTAAGTCTGCTAATACTTTTGAGGAATTAACAGCCTCAAAACCAGAAAAATCTTTAACGTTTCCGTTAACTAAATCTGGTGGTAGAAATAATACTGGAAAAATGACAATACGCTACGTAGGTGGTGGTCATAAAAGAAAATATAGACTGGTAGATTTTAAAAGATCAAAGGCTGGTGAGGCTAATGTATTAACAATAGAGTATGATCCAAATCGTTCTGCTCGTATTGCATTAATTCAATATGCTGATGGTGAAAAAAGTTATATTTTATCTCCAAAAAATTTACAAGTTGGACAAGTAGTTCAAAGTGGAGCAGGTTCACCTCCGGAAATTGGTAATACATTGCCTATTTCTGAAATACCTTTAGGTTCATTAATTCATAATATTGAATTATTACCAGGTAAAGGTGGTAAATTAGTTCGTTCTGCAGGTTCTTTTGCTCAATTATTAAATAGAGATGGACGTTATGCTACTGTAAAATTAGCATCAAGTGAAACCCGTATGATTTTAGTGGCTTGTTCCGCTACAATTGGTCAAGTTTCAAATCCAGATCATAATTTAGAAAGAAAAGGTAAAGCTGGTGCAAACAGATGGAGAGGTGTAAGACCACGTACTCGTCCGGTAGCAATGAATCCAGTAGATCATCCAATGGGTGGTGGTGAAGGTAGAGCTTCTGGTGGACATCCTCGTTCTCGTAACGGTATTAAATCAAAAGGTTACAAAACACGTACACCTAAAAAATATTCAAATAGATTTATCATCGAAAAGCGTAAGAAGTAATAGAATATGGCTCGTTCACTAAAAAAAGGTCCTTTCATTGATTTCAAACTTGAAAAAAAGGTTGATGTTATGAATGAGGCTAAGAAAAAATCTGTAATTAAAACTTGGAGTCGCAGATCAATGATATCTCCAGAATTTGTAGGACATACTTTTGCCGTTCATAATGGCAATAAATTTATACCTGTTTATGTAACTGAAAATATGGTTGGACATAAATTAGGTGAATTTTCTCCTACACGTACATTTAAATCACATCCAGTTAAGAAAGATTAGTAATGGAAGCAGTTGCAAAATTAAATAATTGTCCTACCTCTCCTCGTAAAATGAGATTAGTTGTGGATTTGATACGTGGTAAAAAAGTGGAAGAAGCTTTTAACACTTTACGTTTCAATAATAAAAAAGAAAGTGCACATCGCGTTGAAAAATTATTACGTAGTGCAATAGCAAATTGGGAGCAAAAGAATGAAGGTTCTCGTGCTGAAAGCAATGAGTTATTTGTTAAAACAATTTTTGTTGATTGTGGAACAATGATGAAACGTGTTTTACCAGCTCCTCAAGGACGTGCACACAGAATTCGTAAACGTTCTAACCATGTTACTTTAATAGTTGACAGTATGGTTATAAATAATTCAGTAGAAACAACAAACGATAAAGAAAACTCTAAAATATAATGGGACAAAAGGTAAATCCGATAGCATTACGTTTAGGAATAATTAGAGGCTGGGAAAGCAATTGGTTTGGAGGTAAGAATTTTGCTGAAAAACTAATAGAAGACGAAAAAATTAGAAAATATTTACGTGCTCGTATAGTAAAAGCAGGTATGTCTAAAATTGTAATTGAGCGTACTATTAAACGTATAATCATTACTATTCATACTTCTCGCCCTGGTATTATCATTGGTAAAGGTGGAACTGAAGTTGACAAAATCAAAGAAGAAATTAAAAAGTTAACTAAAAAAGACGTTGCTATTAATATCTTTGAAATTAAACGTCCTGAGTTAGATGCTGTTTTAGTAGGTGAGCAAATTGCTAGCCAAATTGAAGCTCGTGTATCTTACAAAAGAGCGCTTAAAGGTGCTATTCAAAACACCATGAAAATGGGTGCTGAAGGTATTAAAGTAATGATTAGTGGTCGTTTAGGTGGAGCTGAAATGGCACGTTCTGAATCTTACAAAGAAGGAAGAACTCCATTACACACTTTACGCGCTGACATTGATT
Organism: uncultured Bacteroidota bacterium; assembly: GCA_903888395.1. GTDB lineage: Bacteria > Bacteroidota > Bacteroidia > UKL13-3 > UKL13-3 > JAAFJM01. The sequence goes on from CAISTO010000213.1 coordinate 4,853, forward strand.
ATACAATTGCCGAGGCATTAACTGTATATGGAAAAATTGGTATTAAAGTTTGGATCTGTAAAGGTGAAATTTATGGTAAAAGAGATTTATCTCCTAATCAAGGTGTAGCTGAAGTAAAAGGTCAAAACCAACGTCCAGATAGAAGAGGTGATAGAAGAGACGACAGAAGAGATAGTCGTGGTGGTGCTGGAAAAGCTGGTGATAGAAAACCAAGAAGAGAAAATAAATAAATTAGTTTTATCAATATTAATAAATAACTGTAAAAATGTTACAGCCTAAAAAAACAAAATTTAGAAAACAACAAAAAGGTAAAGTTAAAGGTAATGCCTCTAGAGGATATACTGTAGCCTTTGGATCATTTGGTTTAAAAGCACTTGATACTTGTTTTTTAACGTCTAAACAGATTGAAGCTGCTCGTGTTGCTTTAAATCGTTTCATGAAAAGAGAAGGTCAAGTTTGGATTAGAGTTTTCCCTGATAAACCAATGACTAGAAAGCCTGCAGAGGTTCGTATGGGAAAAGGTAAAGGAGCTCCTGAATTTTGGGTTGCTGTTTGTAAGCCAGGAACAATAATTTTTGAAGCTGAAGGTGTTTCGATGGAAACTGCAAAAGAAGCAATGCGTTTAGCATCTCAAAAATTACCAGTTGTTACCAAATTTATTGTTAAACCAGATTATAACGGAAACTAGTTATGAATAATAAAGAAATTAAAGAATTATCGGAAAAAGAATTGAATATTGCTTTTAAAGATGAAAAGTTAAATTTAACCAAAATGACTCTTCAAAATGCTGTATCTCCAATTGAAAATCCAAAATTAATAAACGAAAGCAAAAAAACTATTGCACGAATTCTTACTGAAAAAAGAGCTCGTCAATTAGCAACTGCTTAATATAACTGTAATAAAATGGAAATAACAGCAGAAAACAGAAATTCACGTAAAGTTATAGTTGGGAAAGTAGTAAGCAACAAAATGCAAAAGACAATTGTTGTTTCTGTAGAACGTAAAGTTATGCACCCAAAATACGGTAAATTTATAAAAATGACTTCTACTTTTAAAGCTCATGATGAGAATAACGAAAGTAGTATTAACGATATCGTAAAATTGATGGAAACTAGACCATTAAGTAAAGATAAGCGTTGGAGATTAGTAGAAATAGTAGAAAAAGCTAAATAAAATGATACAACAAGAATCAAGACTAAAAGTAGCCGATAACAGTGGAGCTCGCGAGGTATTATGTATCCGAGTTCTTGGAGGTACTGGAAGAAGATATGCTTCTGTAGGCGATAAAATTGTCGTAACAGTAAAATCTGCTTTACCTTCTGGTGGAGTTAAAAAAAGTGCAGTTTCAAAAGCTGTTGTTGTTAGAACTAAAAAAGAAATTCGCAGAGCTGATGGTTCTTATATTCGTTTTGACGATAATGCTTGTGTGTTATTAAATGCTCAAGATGAACCTCGTGCTACTCGTATTTTTGGCCCAGTAGCCCGTGAATTAAGAGAAAAACAATTCATGAAAATCGTTTCATTAGCACCGGAGGTATTATAATCATGGAAAAGAAACAAAAAGTAAAAATTAAATTACGCATTAAGAAAGATGATCGCGTAAAGATAATTGCAGGTGATGATAAAGGCAAAACTGGTAAGGTATTAGAAATTATTACTGATACTAATAGAGCTATTGTAGAAGGTATTAACATTGTTAGCCGTCATACTAAGCCAAATGCTCAAAATCAACAAGGTGGTATTATTAAAAAAGAAGCACCTATACATATTAGCAATTTAGCTGTTTTAGACAAAAATGAAGTAGCTACCAAAGTTGGTCGTATGAAAAACGAAGAAGGCAAAACTGTTAGATTTTCAAAAAAATCGGAAAATAAAGATATAATTAATTAAGAACATGACTACAACATACGTTCCTAGATTAAAACTTGACTATGATGCAAAGATAAAACCTGCAATGATAGAAAAGTTTGGCTATAAAAATGTAATGCAAGTACCCAAATTACTTAAAATTTGTTTAAACCAAGGTGTTGGTGCTGCAGTATCGGATAAGAAAATAATTGACCAAGCATTGCTTGAAATGACAACTATTAGTGGTCAAAAAGCTGTTGGTACTAAATCTAAGAAAGATATTTCTAACTTTAAATTACGTAAAAATGTTCCTATTGGAGCTCGTGTTACGTTAAGAGGAGAAAGAATGTATGAATTTTTAGATAGATTAATTGCTGTATCTTTACCTCGTGTTAGAGATTTTGCAGGATTAAATGATAAAGGTTTTGATGGCCGTGGTAATTATACTATGGGTATTACAGAACAAATTATTTTCCCTGAAATAGTAATTGAAAAAGTGAGTAGAATAAATGGTATGGATATTACTTTCGTAACTACTGCTCCAACTGATGAAGAATGTCTTTCATTGTTGAAAGAATTTGGTTTACCCTTCAAAAATCAAAATAAATAATTAAGTTATGGCTAAAGAATCAGTAAAAGCTCGTCAACGTAAAAGAGAAAAGTTAAATGCTCAATTCGCAGATAGACGCAAAGCTCTTAAAGAAGCAGGTGATTATGTAGGTTTACAAAAATTACCTCGTAACTCATCATCAGTTCGTTTACATAATAGATGTAAATTAACAGGTAGACCTAAAGGCTATATGAGTGATTTCGGTATTTGTCGTAATCAATTTCGTGAACTAGCATCAATGGGTAAAATACCAGGAGTTACTAAAGCTTCTTGGTAATTTTAAAATAAATTTGCTTAAGGTGTTTAAATAATTATATTTGCACCCCTTATAAATTTTAACAACACTTAGTTAGTAAGAGTGCCTTTGGCTTACTGCTAACAAGTATAACAATTAAATAATGACAGATCCAATATCAGATTACCTAACAAGGTTGCGTAATGCTATCAAAGCGAATCATCGCATTGTAGAAATTCCTGCATCAAATCTTAAAAAAGAAATAACCAAAGTTCTATTTGAAAATGGTTATATTTTAAACTACAAATTTGAAGATGTAGTAAATCATCAAGGTTCAATAAAAATTGCCTTAAAATATCACCCTATTTCTAAAGCTTCAGCTATTAAAAAATTGGATAGAATCAGTCGTCCAGGTTTAAGAAGATATACTGGAACTGAAAATATGCCTAGAGTTATTAACGGTTTAGGTATTGCTGTTTTAACTACCTCTAAAGGTGTAATGACCGATAAGGAAGCTAGAAAATTAAACGTTGGTGGCGAAGTATTATGTTATATTTATTAATCATTAAGGAGAACAATTAAATGTCACGTATAGGAAAAGCCCCAATAAAATTGCCAGCTGGTGTTGATTTTAAAATTAACAGTAACAATTTAGTTTCCATTAAAGGTCCTAAAGGCGAATTGCATCAACAAATTGATGCCGATATTACAGTAACTTTAACTGATAGTGAAATATTAGTTACTAGACCTACTGATCACAAAAGACATAGAGCATTACATGGTTTATACAGATCATTAATTAATAATATGATTGTTGGAGTAACAGCAGGTTACATTAAACGTCAAGAATTAGTTGGTGTTGGTTTTAAAGCTACTAATGAAGGTAATATTTTAGATTTAATTCTTGGTTTTTCACATCATATTTATTTTGAAATACCAAAAGAAATTACAATTAAAACTGAAACTGAAAAAGGTAAGAACCCAATCATTACCTTAGAAAGTGCCGATAAACAATTGATTGGTCAAGTAGCTGCTAAAATTCGTGCACTAAGAGCTCCGGAACCATATAAAGGTAAAGGTATCAAGTTTGTTGGTGAAGTTCTTAGAAGAAAAGCGGGTAAAACAGCATCTAAATAATATAATTAATGGCAACCAAAAAAGAATTACGCAGAATTAGAGTAAAAAAAGGAATACGTGGTCGTATTAAAGGTACTACTCAAAAACCTCGCTTATCTGTTTTTAGAAGTAATAAAGCTATTTATGCTCAAATTATTGATGATATTACTGGTAAAACTTTAGTATCAGCTTCATCTAGAGCAATAACTGAAAAGATTTGTAAAGTAGAATTATCAACTTTAGTTGGTAAAGATTTAGCTCAAAAAGCATTAGCTTCGGGAATTAGTGAAGTTGTTTTTGATAGAAATGGATATTTATACCATGGACGTATCAAAAGCTTAGCTGATGGTGCTAGAGAAGGAGGTTTGAAATTTTAAATTGCTTTTATATTTTTATTTTGAATTTATTCATTATAAAATAAAACAATAAATATTATGTCTACAGAAAATATAAAAAGAGTAAAATCAAGCGAGATGGAGCTTAAAGAAAGAGTAGTTTCAATTAACCGTGTAGCGAAAGTTACAAAAGGTGGACGTACTTTTAGCTTTTCCGCTTTAGTTGTTGTTGGAGATGGAAATGGTGTAATTGGATACGGTTTAGGTAAAGCTAACGAAGTAACTGATTCTATCAGAAAAGGTGTTGAAGATGCTAAAAAGAATTTATTAAAAGTTCCTGTTCTTAAAGGTACTATTCCTCACGAACAAACTGGTAAATATGGTGGAGGAAGAGTATTCTTAAAACCTGCTGCTCATGGAACTGGTGTTATTGCAGGTGGTGCAATGAGAGCTGTTTTAGAAAGCGCTGGTGTTACAGATGTACTTGCTAAATCTAAAGGATCATCTAATCCTCATAATGTGGTAAAAGCTACAGTTGATGCTTTATTGAATATGCGTGATGCTTATACAATTGCTAACACTCGTGGTATTTCAATGAAGAGAGTATTTAACGGAGGAGAATAAAATAATGGCTAAAGTAAAAATTACATACATAAAAAGTATTATTGATAGACCAGAAAATCAAAAGCGTACAATAAAAGCTTTAGGTTTTTCTAAACTTAACCAATCACGTGAAGTTGAAGGTACACCTGCTGTATTAGGTATGATCAATAAAGTTGCTCATTTGTTAAAAGTTGAAAACGTTTAAATACATAAATTTATGAATTTACATAATTTAAAGCCAGCAGCTGGTTCTATAAAAAAAGAAGGAAAAAGAATAGGTAGAGGAGAAGGAAGTGGAAAAGGCGGAACTGCAGCTCGTGGTAATAAAGGTGCCGGTTCAAGAAGTGGTACAAGCACAAAAAGAGGTTTTGAAGGTGGTCAAATGCCATTGTATAGACGTTTACCTAAAGTAGGTTTTAAAAATTTCAATAGAGTTGAATACGTAGGTATTAACCTTGATAAATTACAACTTATTGCTACTGAAAAGAATTTGAAATCGATTGATTTTGATATATTAGTTGCTAATGGTGTTGTAAGTAAAAATGGCCTAGTTAAAATATTAGGTAGAGGTGAAATCAATATTGCTTTAGATATTAAAGCACATGCTTTTTCTGCTTCAGCTCAAAAAGCTATAGAAGCAATTGGAGGTTCAATAGCTAAAATTTAAAATATGAAAAAACTTTTTGATACTTTAAAAAACATTTGGAAAATTGATGATTTAAGATACAAACTTCAAATCACATTTTGGTTATTGTTAGTTTATAGAATCGGTAGCTATGTTACTTTACCTGGCATTGATCCTAATTTACTTGATACAAAACAGGCAGATGGTGGTTTATTTGGTATCATTAATATGTTTGCTGGTGGTGCATTTGGTAGAGCTTCAATTTTTGCCTTAGGTATTATGCCTTATATTAGTGCATCTATTGTAGTTCAGTTATTATCTTTGGCACTTCCTTCTTTTCAAAGAATGCAAAAAGAAGGCGAAGATGGTAGAAGAAAAATTAATCAAATTACTCGTTATTTGACTATTGCAATTACAGTTGTTCAATCATATGGTTTTATTATTAACTTAAAAAATAATAATCCTTTGGCTATTATTTCTCCAGACGTTTTATCAGATTTTATGTTTACTTTCAGTTCAATGATTATATTAACTGCTAGTACAATGTTCGTAATGTGGTTAGGAGAAAGAATTACTGATAAAGGTATTGGTAACGGTATTTCATTAATCATTATGATTGGTATCATAGCTCGTTTACCTATTGCTTTTTGGGATGAATTTAATTTCAAATTGTCTACTGGTGGTGGTGGTTTAGTAATATTCGTTATTGAATTAGCAGCTTTGTTTGCTGTAATAATGATTACCATATTATTAGTTCAAGGAACAAGAAGAATTCCTGTTCAATATGCAAAAAGAATTGTAGGTAATAGACAATTTGGTGGTGTTAGACAGTATATTCCTTTAAAAATTAATGCTGCAGGTGTTATGCCAATAATATTTGCTCAAGCATTAATGTTTATTCCGGGTTATATTGCACAATTCATTCCAAATGTTGAAGCAAGTAGTTTTTTATCTTCATTTGCCAATCCATTATCTTTTGCTTATAACATGACTTTTGGTCTATTAATAGTTTTATTTACTTATTTTTATACTGCTATCTCAGTAAATGCTAATCAGATTTCTGATGACATGAAAAGAAATAATGGTTTTATTCCAGGTGTTAAACCAGGAAAATCAACTGCAGATTTTATTGATAATGTAATGAGTAGAATTACCTTACCAGGAGCAATATTCTTAGCATTTGTTGCAGTATTACCTTCATTTGCAGGAGCATTTAATATTAATAGTCAGTTTGCACAGTTTTATGGTGGAACTTCTTTATTAATCTTAGTTGGTGTTGTTTTAGATACATTACAGCAAATTGAAAGTCATTTATTAATGCGTCAATATGATGGATTGATGAAAAGTGGTAAAATAAAGGGAAGAAGTGGAAGTAATACAGCAGCTTAATTAGTTGTTGATAAATTGAATTTAAATGTTATTTTCGCAACCCCAATAAAAAATGTCAAAACAATCAGTAATAAAACAAGATGGAATTATTGTCGAAGCATTAAGTAATGCTATGTTTCGAGTTCAGCTTGAAAATGGACATCAAATTATTGCACATATTTCAGGTAAAATGAGAATGCATTACATTAAAATTTTACCAGGCGATAAAATTGCATGCGAAATGAGTCCATACGATTTGACAAAAGGAAGAATTATTTATAGATACAAATAAAAATTAAATAGAAGAAATGAAAGTTAGAACTTCTGTAAAGAAACGCAGCGAAGATTGTGTAATTGTAAAACGTAAAGGAAGAGTTTACGTTATTAACAAAAAGAACCCAAAGTTTAAACAACGTCAAGGATAATAATATAATATGGCTCGTATATCAGGTATAGATTTACCAAAAAATAAAAGAGGTGAAATAGGTTTAACCTATATTTACGGAATTGGACGTTCAACTGCTACATTAATATTGGAAAGTAATAATATTGATGTAAACAAGAAAGTTAATGAGTGGAGTGATGACGAATTAAGTGCAATTCGTAAACATATCACTGAGTTTATAACAGTAGAAGGTGAATTAAGATCAGAAAAACAATTAAATATTAAACGTTTGTTAGATATTGGTTGTTATCGTGGTTTACGCCATCGTAAAGGATTACCAGTTCGTGGTCAAAGAACCAAAACCAATTCTAGAACTAGAAAAGGAAAACGTAGAACTGTTGCTGGTAAAAAGAAAGTTACTAGATAATAAATAGCATAATAAAATATAATGGCTACAAATAATAAAAAAGTTAGTAAGAAAAGAGTTGTTGTGATTGACACACATGGTCAAGCACATATCAAAGCATCTTTTAACAATATAATTATCTCTATTACCAATGGTACTGGTCAAGTTGTTTCTTGGGGTTCTGCTGGCAAAATGGGATTTAGAGGTTCTAAGAAAAACACTCCTTACGCTGCTCAAACAGCTGCTTCAGAGTGCGCAAAAGTTGCAGTTGATGCAGGAATGAAAAAAATTGATGTTTTCGTTAAAGGACCTGGTAGCGGAAGAGAAAGTGCAATTCGTACTTTACAAGCTAGTGGTTTAGAAGTATTATCAATTAGAGATATTACTCCACTTCCTCACAACGGTTGTCGCCCTCCAAAAAGCAGAAGAGTATAATAAATTTAAATAGAAAGATTATAAAATGGCAAGATATATAGGTCCTAAAACCAAAATAGCAAGACGCTTTAAAGATCCGATTTTTGGAAGCGATAAATATTACGAAAAACGTAGTACAATTCCTCCTGGTCAACATGGTAATGCGAGAAGAAGAACTAAGCAAACTGAATATGCAATACAATTAGGCGAAAAACAAAAAGTAAAATATACTTATGGTGTTTTAGAACGTCAGTTTTATAAAATATTTGAAGAAGCTGTTCGTATAAAAGGTGTTACTGGTGAAAACTTAATTAAATTCTTAGAAGCTCGTTTAGACAATACAGTTTACCGTTTAGGTTTAGCAACTACAAGAGCAGGTGCTCGTCAATTAGTTGGTCACAGACATATTACAGTTAACAATAAAGTTGTAAATATTTCTTCTTATAAATTAAAACCAGGTGATGTTGTTGGAGTTAGAGAGAAATCAAAATCTTTAGAAACAATAAATATTAGTTTAACTACTTCAAATGTTAAGCGTTTTAATTGGTTAACTTGGGATAGTTCAACTTTAAGTGGAGTTTTTGTATCTCTTCCTGAACGTGATCAAATACCAGAAAATATAAAAGAACAATTAATTGTAGAGTTGTACTCTAAATAATAAACTTAATAAAGACTATTATAAATGGCAATACTTGCTTTTCAAAAGCCTGACAAGGTTATCATGCATAAAGACACTGATTTCTTTGGTCAGTTTGAATTCCGTCCTCTTGAAAAAGGATACGGGGTTACTATTGGTAACTCTTTAAGAAGAATTTTATTGTCTTCTTTAGAAGGATACGCAATAACTTCAGTTAAAATAACTAGTGTTGATCATGAATTCTCTACTATCAAAGGAGTTATTGAGGATGTAACTGAAATCATTCTTAACTTAAAACAAGTACGTTTTAAACGTACCATGGATGGAGTTGATCATGAGAAAATTTTTATAAACATAAAAGGTCAAGAGCAATTTACTGCTGGTGATATTGCAAAGCATACTAATGCTTACAAAATTCTAAATCCTGATTTAGTAATTTGTAACATGGAAAGTTTTGTTCATTTAGAAGTTGAATTAATAGTTGAAAAAGGTCGTGGTTATATGCCAGCAGACGAAAATAGAACTAAGGATTCAATCATTGGTGTTATTCCAATAGATGCTGTTTTTACTCCAATTATAAATGTTAAATTTTCTGTTGAAGATTATCGTGTTGAACAAAAAACAGATTACGAAAAATTAAGTATTGATATTAGTACTGATGGAACAATACATCCAGAAGAAGCTTTAAAAGAAGCTGCTAAAATTCTTATTCAACATTTTATGTTGTTTAGCGATGAATTGATAACTTTAGATACTCAAGTAAAAGAAGTTCCCCAAGAAGTGGATGAAAATTTATTACATGTTCGTAAAATTTTAAAAACTCCATTATCTGATCTAGATTTATCTGTTCGTGCTTACAACTGTTTGAAAGCTGCCGATATTAAATCATTATCAGAATTAGTAAGTTTTGATATTGTTGATTTATTGAAATTTAGAAATTTCGGTAAAAAATCATTATCAGAATTAGAAGAATTAGTTCGCGATAAAGGTTTGACTTTTGGAATGGACGTAGCTAAATTTAAATTAAACGAAGACTAATCGTAGCAATACGATATAAATAAAAATAATAATGAGACACGGAAAAAAACTTAATCATTTAGGTAGAACTGCTCCTCACAGAAAAGCAATGTTAGCTAATATGGCTTCATCATTGATAATGCATAAAAGAATAACTACAACTTTAGCTAAGGCTAAAGCTTTAAGAGTATATGCTGAGCCTTTAATTACTAAATCGAAAGATGACTCTACGCACAGTCGTAGAACTGTTTTTGCTTACTTAAAACAAGCAGAAGCTGTTAAAGAATTATTTGGATCAGTAGCTGCTAAAATAGCTGATAGACCAGGTGGGTATTTAAGAATTTTAAAACTAATGAACCGTAAAGGTGATAATGCTGATATGGCAATTATTGAATTAGTTGATTTCAATGAAGCGATGATTTCAATGAAAGAAGTTAAAACTGCTGCTAAGAAAACTAGACGTGGTAAAGTTAAAAAAGAAGAAACTACTATTGAAGTTGCTGAAGTAACAGAAGCTACTGAAACAGCGGAATAATTTTTTTAAATAATTAAAACCTGAGTAAATTTACTCAGGTTTTTTTTTGCATAATTTTTAATTTATTTCAATTATTTACACTTTAAATATTCTAAAAATTTAAGTTGACAAATTAATTATTTTACTCAACATAAATTTAAAACATGAAAACAATTCAATATTTTACAACATTACTTCTCTTGTTTTTTCTTTCAATTAATATTTCTATTTGCCAAAATATTTTAGAAAACAACACCGTCATTAAACTTAATGCAACTGCATTTTATCAGAGTATAACTAGGGATAAATTTTCTCAAATTATTGATGTAAGAACACCAGAAGAATTTTCTGAAGGATTTATAGCAAATGCAATAAATGTAAATTGGAATGATAATAGTTTTGATGCTGAAGTTTTAAAATTTAACAAAACTAAACCCGTATATGTATATTGTTTAGCAGGTGGAAGAAGTGCAAGTGCCTCAATAAAATTAAAGAAATTAGGCTATATAACTGTTTATGATTTAAAAGGAGGTATGAATGCTTGGCGTAATGCTAATTTACCTGTTCAGCTAATTGTAAATGGCCCCCTAGTTGATAAAAAAGGTATAAATCCTACTGAATTTAATAACATCATTAATAAAAAAGGATTAGTTTTAGTAGATGTTTATGCTCCTTGGTGTGGCCCATGTAAAATAATGGCTCCGTTTTTAGAAGAAATTGCTTTAGCGAGAAAAAATAAATTAACTTTTTTGAAAATAAATAATGATGATAACCAAGAAATTGTTAAATTCTTATTTGTTGATGAATTGCCAACACTCATATTATATAAAAACGGTAAAAGAGTTTACACCAATATTGGTTTAATTAGTAAAGACGATTTGCTGAAAGTGATAGATGCAAATTTGAAAAATTAGTTCCTTGTTATTATTTTACAAAACGATGTTTTGACAAAGTTCGAGCAGCTAAATAGCCACTCATTATCATTAGGGCAGCAGCAAGGTAAAAAGGTGCACCCGGCAAATAATACATAGAATTTTTAGCTGTAGAATAAGCAAACAAATTAGTCATAATTAGTGGACCAATAATAGATGTCAAACTAATTAAACTTGTTAGTGCACCTTGCAATTCGCCTTGTTCTGTGTCAGGAACTTGGTTTGAAATTAAACCTTGCAAAGCAGGACCTGCAATTCCACCGAGACAATATGGTAATAGGAAAACAAACATCATCCAACTTTGCCATGCTATTCCAAATAATATTAATCCAAAAGCATATAAAGCTATTCCCAAATAAATAGATTTATTTACGCCTAATTTAGGGTTAATTATTCTGATTAAAAATCCTTGAACTAATGAAACAAGAACACCAACTGCAGCCAATGAATAACCAACCATTTCTGCGTCCCAATTGAATTTAAAAATGGTATAATAACTCCAATTTGATTGCACCGCATGAGATGCAATATAAATTAAAACCAACGATGCCACTAAACCAGAAACCACTGGATATTTTTTTAAATGTTTCAATGATCCAATTGGATTAGCACGCTTCCATTCAAATTTTCTTTGATTTTCTTTCAATAATGATTCTGGTAATACAAAATAACCATATAACACATTTATTAAAGTTAATCCGGCTGCAACTAAAAACGGAACACTTGGTCCCCATTTACTACAAACACCACCAATTACAGGGCCTATTATAAATCCTAAACCAAAGGCGGCACCAATTAAACCAAAGTTTTGTGCACGTTTTTCGGGAGAACTTATATCGGCTATGTATGCTGTAGCGGTTGTTATACTTGCACCCATAATTCCGGCAAGTAATCTGCCTATGAATAACCAAACAATGGAAGGTGCATACGCATGTAAAATATAATCTAATCCTAAACCCAAAAGCGAAAGTAATAAAACGGGTCTTCTTCCAAATCTATCACTTAATCCACCCAAAATAGGTGAAAATATAAATTGCATGATAGCAAAACTAAAAACTAACCATCCACCATAACGTGAGGCCTCAGAAATGCTTTCTCCAGTTAAATTTTCTATTAATTTTGGAACTACTGGTATGATAATTCCAAGCCCAATAACATCTACCAAAATGGTTATAAATATAAATCCTAATGCTGCATTTCTCTTTACTGTCATTCCTTAGTTTTTTAGCTAACGAATGTATTAAATTTATAGGTTTTAAAAAACGAAAGACTTTTTAGTTTGATATATATATTCAGTGAAGTTTTATAATAGTTATTAACTTAGTGAAAGGAATAGTATGAATATTTGGAAAGTTTCTTATGGTCTTAATATTAATCACTTAACATTGTTAATTCATTGGAATTATTATCAATTATAAAAATATTTCTGTAGTTTTAATCATTTATTTATAGATTAAATGTAAAAAAACGAATATGACAAATCGTAATATCAATAAATTATCAAATATTACTAAATTCGTAAATGATTTTAAAAGAAATTACCATGAATAAAATTCACACTTTAATTTTAATTGTTGCTTTTGCCGCTTTTGCATCTTGTATCAGAGATCCTTCAAAAGATGACATATACACAAATAATACAGGTCCATATGAGCCAACTACTTCTGTAACCCTAACAGATAGTTTTGGTTCAAATATAATTTACAGAAAAGAAGCTACTGCAAATATTATGGTAGCTATTAAAATGAAAGCGGGAGTTTCTCTTAAAACTTTAAAAATTGAAAGAAGAATTGACTTAGATGCACCAGAAATTGTTTCATTTAATGACAGAGTAGATACGGTAACTAATTTTAAATCTACTTACACTCTTACTGATAATATTGTTACGCCTTTAACAGAGGGTTCAATAATTACTTATATGATTACAGTTACTGATTCTAAACTTTTAGTAGCTACAGCCTCTATTTTTTATATTGTAAAAAGAGAAAATAATGTTTTAATTTCTAAAGACATTGAATTGGCTGGCCAAAAAAATACTTTATTAGATAAAAACTTTCAAGGATTGGTAAATAACTTTGAATCATATTCTAATGGCGGAACTGGAAATGCAGGTATAAACTCCTATTATATTGATTTTGTTTATTATTTTGACCCAACGAATTTAAATGTGTTTGCATCTCCAAATAATGTAATGGCAGAAAATTCTTATTGGGCATCTGAAATTTCCACATGGTCTAGGCAAAATGATACTAAGTTTAAAATTACTAGTATCAATGCAGTTCAATTTGATTCAATTAAAAGTACTAGCAAGTCAGATGATTCTTTTTATAACACAGACTTTTCAACGGGTTCCACAGATAAAATCACTAATTTTTTATTAAATGATGTTTATGCATTTAGAAATGTATACGGAAAAGTTGGTTTGCTAAAATTCACTCAAGTAGCCTCAGACGAAACCGGTTCAATCAAAGTTCAAATCATTTGTCAAAAATAGTTTCAATAAATAATTTTTAACAAAAAAAGCTGCTCAATATTTGGGCAGCTTTTTTTATGTATTTTATAAATATAAAAATTATAAATTAGTATGCTTTTGCAAATAAAACTCTTTGAGTAGAAGTATTACCTGTTAACACACAAATACCTTCTTCTTGAGCATTATTTAAAGGTACACAACGAATAGTTGCTTTACTTAATTCTTTTATCTTTTCTTCAGTTTCGCTGGTTCCATCCCAATGCGCACTTACAAATCCGGTTTTGTTATCTAACGCATCTTTAAATTCATCCCAAGTGTTTACAACATGAATATGTGAATTTCTATATTCTAATGCTTTATTGTAAATATTATCCTGAATTTCATTCAATAAATTACTGATGGTTTCAGGTAAATTTTCTACACTGATTATTTCTTTTGTTTTTGTATCACGTCTGGCTAATTCAACGTTACCTGCAGCCACATCACGCGGACCAATTGCTATGCGCAATGGAACACCTTTTAACTCATAATCTGCAAATTTATAACCAGGAGAAATTCCATCTCTGTCGTCTAATTTTACTAAAACACCTTTGGCTTTTAAAGCAGAAAAATATTCACGGGCTTTTTCTAAAACCAATGCTTTTTCATCTTCTTTTTTACCTGTAATAGGTACAATTACCACTTGAATAGGTGCTAATCTTGGAGGTAAAACCAATCCTTCATCATCGCTATGACACATAATCAGTGCGCCCATTAATCGGGTAGAAACGCCCCAACTGGTAGCCCAAACATAATCTTTTACATTTTCTTTGCTTACAAATTTTACATCAAATGCTTTAGCAAAATTTTGACCTAAAAAGTGACTCGTTCCCATTTGCAAAGCTTTTCCATCTTGCATTAAACCTTCAATACAAAAAGTTTCATCAGCGCCAGCAAAACGTTCGTTTTCGGTTTTTATTCCTTTTATAACTGGAACCGCCATTACATTTTCGGCAAAGTCGGCATATACTTCCAACATTTGTTTAGTTTCGGCCAATGCTTCTTCCTTAGTTGCGTGAGCAGTATGTCCTTCTTGCCATAAAAATTCAGCAGTACGTAAAAACAAACGTGTACGCATTTCCCAACGAACCACATTGGCCCACTGGTTAATTAATATGGGTAAATCTCTATAACTTTGAATCCAATCGCGGTAAGTATTCCAAATAATGGCTTCACTAGTTGGACGAACAATCAATTCTTCTTCCAATTTTGCTTCAGGATCAACCATTAATTTACCCGGTCTATCTGGATCCGTTTTTAAACGATAGTGTGTTACAATGGCACATTCTTTTGCAAATCCTTCTGCATTTTTTTCTTCTGCTTCAAACAAACTTTTTGGGACAAATAATGGAAAGTAGGCATTTTGATGACCTGTTTCTTTAAATCTTCTATCTAAGTCAGCTTGCATTTTTTCCCAAATGGCGTAACCATAAGGTTTTATAACCATACATCCTTTTACCGCTGAATGTTGAGCTAAATCTGCTTGTTCTACTAAATTATTATACCACGCTGAATAGTTTTCACTGCGTTTTATTTTTTTAAATTCTGCCATAATTTTTTATCGAGGTGCGAATGTAACAATGATTTTTGATTTTTGATGGATGATTTGTGATATCAACAACAACTGTAGCGGCAGAACTATGTGTCTGCCAAAATGTTTAAGTCAGACACATAGGTTTTGGCCTTAACAATTATCTATCAACTTATCAACCAATCAACTTATTCAACCTATTCGGTATAATTCTTTTTCATCAATAAATTCTCTAACCAATTTTGGAACTAAGTACTTAATTGATTTGCCAGCTTGCAAAGTTTCGCGAACATAAGTAGAGGAAATATTAAGCAATGGAACTTCAAATATTTTGATGTTTTTATGGTTAGCTAGCAATGGATTTTCATGAAATCCAACCCTCCTGTAAACGAACAATTGGTAGTTGTTCAATATGGTTTCATAATCTTTCCATAAATGAAAACTTTGTAAATTATCACCACCAATAATTGGAGTAAATTGATGCTCAGGATATTTTTCAGAAAGCGTAGTTAACGTTAAAGTTGTATAACTTGGCTTTGGTAAAGTAAATTCTATATCACAAGTTTCAAATCTATCATCATCGGCAATAGCCAATTCAATCATTTGCAAACGAAGGTTTTCATCCAACAAATCGTCATTTATTTTAAAAGGATTTTGCGGACTCACTACGAACCAAATTTTATCAATTTCGGTGTATTCCACCATGTAATTTGCTATGAGCAAATGACCAGTGTGAATAGGATTAAACGAACCAAAAAGTAAACCAATATTCATTTATTTTGCTATAAAATTGCTTACTAATTGTTCTGCTTTTGCCAATGCTTCCGATAAGTTTTCATTGATCAAAACTGTTTCAAATTTATTTTCATAAGCCAATTCTAACACCGCTTTTCCAATTCTTATTTGGAGTGTTTCTTCCGTTTCAGTCGATCTGTCTTTTAGTCGTTTGGCCAATGCTTCAATGCTTGGAGGTTTTACAAAAATGGCCAATGCTTTATCTTCAAAATATTTTTTTAAATTTAAACCACCCACCACATCTACATCAAAAATTACTACTTTTCCTTCGCTCCAAATTCTATCTATTTCCGATTTTAAAGTTCCATAAAAGTTTCCACCATAAACTTCTTCATATTCCAAGAATTCACCATGAACCAATTTGTTTTTGAAGTCTTCATGACTTAAAAAATAATAGTCTTTTCCATTTGCTTCATTGGCTCTTTGCGCACGTGTACATGCCGAAACAGAAAAAGCCAATTGCTTATTAACACTTAACAAATGCTTTACAATGGTGGTTTTTCCGCTTCCACTTGGAGCACAAAATATAATTACTTTATTCATTTATTCTTTTTTATCTACTGTATATTGCGCTGATAAACGCAGATAATGCAGGTTGGTTTATATTTTCTATCGCAAATTAAACAGTTTCTCAGCGAAATTCTGCGAAATTTGCGTGAAATAAAAACTTAACAAATATTGTTAATTTGTTCCTTTATTTTCTCCAATTCGTCTTTCATTTCCACCACCAATCGTTGCATGTTACTGTCATTGCTTTTGCTACCGATGGTGTTTATTTCTCTACCAATTTCTTGTGCTATAAAACCTAATTTTTTACCATTGGTTTCTTGTTGCAATGTTTGTAAAAAATATTGACAATGTTCACTCAATCTCGACTTTTCTTCATTGATATCTAACTTTTCAATGTAATAAATCAACTCTTGTTCAAACCTGTTTTTGTCAATCAAGTCAGTTTGTAAGCTGCTTAATTCTTTGGCAATTTTGTTTCTTATAAATTCAACTCTTGCGGTTTCAAAAGGTGTTAAAGCTTTCAGTTTTGAATGAATACTATTGCACAAAGCACTTAATTCTACACATAAATTTTCACCCTCACGTAACCTGAAATTATTGAATTCAACCAATGCGTTGTTAACTGTATTTACTATTGTTTTCCAATCATCTTCATTCGTTCCTTCTTCCTCTTTACTTTGAATGATACCAGGAAAATCAAATACAGATTTGAATAAATGTTGACTTTCCATTCCTGTTTGCGTGGCAATTTTATTGATTTCTTGTAAATAAAATTGAGCCACATCTTGATTGATAGGTAACAATTGCGCTACTGCATTTTTCTGAGAAATAATGATTCCAATGCTGATACTTCCACGTTCTAATTTTTTTGATAAATCATTTCGTAGCTCCAATTCCTTATTTTGCAAATTACGAGGCATGCGAATATTAATGTCTAAAAACTTGCCATTTAAAGCTTTGATTTCAACTTTGCAGTTAAAAGTTTCGGTTTCAGTTTCAGCTTGGCCAAAACCTGTCATTGATTTTATCATAATTAAAAAAAAAGAAGGCGAAAGTAGACTAAAATTATGAAGTTTAAATTATGAATTATGAAAGTTGAATTTTGTAGCTCAAAAAAAATTACATAATACTTTCAATCTTTCAATCTTTCATTTTTCTAATCTTGTAATCTTTCAATTTCGATTATATTTGCCTCAATGAAATCAATTTTATTAGTAGCAGCCGGAGGTGCAATAGGCGCAGTTTTAAGGTATCTCTTTTCGGTTTTATTAAAAGATTATACCCAAATAAATTTCCCAATTAACACCTTTTTGGTAAATGCCATTGGGTGCTTTGCAATTGGTTTATGCTATGCTTTATTGATGAATAATAATAATTTTGATAGCCTGAAGTTGATACTAATTATTGGTGTTTTAGGCGGATTTACCACTTATTCAGCATTTGCTTTTGAAACAATTTTGATGTTTAAACAACAATTATTCAAACAAGCTTTTACTTATATTTTATTGAGCAATATTACTTGTATTGCTTTTGCTTACTTAGGATTTTCGGTTAAAAATTAATGGAAGGAATTGTTGTAAAATCAACGGGAAGTTGGTACGAAGTAATGAAACCAAGTGGCGAAATAATCAACTGTCGTTTAAAAGGTAAATTTAGGTTACAAGGTTTAAAACATACCAATCCGGTTACTGTTGGCGATAAAATAAATTACGAAATGGAACCCAATAGCGAAAATGGAGTCATTTTTTCTATTGAACCACGTAAAAATTATATCATTCGTAAGTCAAGTAATCTTTCCAAACAAACACATATTATTGCCAGTAATATTGATCAAGCCATTTTAATGGTAACCATTGCCTTTCCTAATACTTCTCTTGGTTTTATCGACAGGTTTTTGGTTACAGCCGAAGCTTATCATATTCCAACTACCATTGTATTTAACAAAGTAGATTTATGTGCCAATGGATTGGAAGACGTGCTGCAAGAAACCATTGATTTATACCATAAAAAAGTAGGTTATGCTTACTTGAAAACTTCGGTAAATGATAAAACAGGTTTAGATGAAGTGAAAGAATTATTGCAAAACAAAACCACTTTAGTAGCCGGACATTCAGGAGTTGGCAAATCATCGCTGTTGAATGCCATTGAACCCAATTTGAATTTAAGAACGGGTATTATTTCCAAAACAAGTTTTAACGGTCAGCATACCACCACTTTTGCGCAAATGCATCCTTTAAGTTTTGGCGGATTTATAATTGATACTCCCGGAATTAGAGAGTTTGGTGTGGTAGATTTAAACAATGCAGAACTATCGCATTATTTCAAAGAAATGAAACCATTTATTGGTAAATGTAAATTCAATAATTGCCAGCATATTCACGAGCCTCAATGTGCAGTATTGGAAGCTTTAGAAGCCGGACAAATTCCTGCTGAAAGGTACCAAAGTTATTTGAGTATTATGGCCAATGAAGATGTGTTTAATTAGTTATATTGCTTCAAATTAATAATTTGAATTGAAGTAATGTAAAATAATTAGTGTGAAGGTAAGTTTTTTAGCAAATATTTTTTTGTAGTAATATAGCTAAAAAAACCAATTTGTCAATTGACTAACTGGCATTGTTACTACATTATAAAAAAGTTTAGTGAAAAGACTTTCACTAAACTTTTTTCAATGCTTTTACCACTTATGCTATTCAGCTATTTTAACATATATTTTTCGGTATTATACCTAATTAACTAAATTGTATTAATTGATTACAAATTATTTAAGATTAAGTATATTGTAAAGTGTTATACCTATAGTTTTTCTATTTAATTTATTGTATTCTTTTATTTGACTTTTAAAATAATTTATATCTGGATTACTTAACCAAAATGGCGGTTGATAGGTAGAATTTAGTTCTACAGCCTTACTATTAAAAAATACAAATTCAGGTGTGTTGACCCAAAATAATGAATGCCATTGATTATCCTTAGTAATTTCTGTAATTAAACGTTGATTTGGCATTTGAATATTTAGTATTGATTTACTAATCAAGGTATTTATTTTTCCTAATTTCCATATTTGAACTTCTCTTTCATTCGCACTTATTGAATCATTGATAATTGAAATTAGAAGTGTAGAATCATTTATTAAATAAATTTTTTCTATTCTATCACTTTTTGGTATTTTATTTGGCTTATAAATTTCGGGGAAAGTACTTTCTGTTTCCTTTTTTATATTGAACTTGTCTAATAAATTTAATTTGTGGTCGAATATATTAACTATGAAGGAAGTTGGTTCGCAAAAGACAATCAAATTTTTGGATACATCAACCCATTTATGAAGATTTTTGGCAAATTCAATTCCTTTGTATTTACTAAAGACTATATTTTTATCAATGTCAAATGTTTTTGAGTTTAAAATTCCAATTACAGTTTTATAGTTACAATCTAAAATATTATAGTCAGAAATATTTACCAATAAGAAGTTAGAATCATTTAAAACAAAAAACTCATTTCTAAAACAAAATTTATTATTTATTGCTTTCACAAAATTAAATGTGTTATTGGAATCCTTTTTAAAAAACAGCAAATCTTTGCCATACAATTCAACAATCGCAAAACTGTCATTGGTTATGAAACTACTTAATAAATCAGAAGGATGCATCTTTGTGATATAGGCAGGTGGTATTTTTATAAAAAAACTATCAATCTGATAATTTTGTAAATTAATCCTATAAAAATCTAAACCTTTATCAAAATGATTCAAATCAAGTTGATGATTGTATGGGGAACTTATTTTAAAATATAAATTATTTGTAGTGTGGTTTATAAATATTTTAGAATTAGTTGGGCGATAAATATGCTCTTGCCTTTCATTAATTATCTTTGTATTTAATGTTGTATCCCAAGTCCAAAATTGAGCAATACTACTAATTTTTAAACTTAAAAATATCAAAACAAGGAAAAGCTTAATAAAAAAAAGATTGCTATTGAAGTTACTCAATAGCAATCTGTAAGTTGTTTTTAAATTGGCCATAACCCTAATCCAATTGCTTCAGTTTTACTGTAAATTTGAATTGAAATAACGTTTTCAGCATTCATATTATATACAACCAACATATTTGGATCATAAATTATTTTACCAGAAGAGCTTCCACCTTGGATAGTTTCATCTACTAAAGTGCAAATTTGAAATAATTGTTTGTTGTCTTCGTTAGTAGTAAATTCTGGTGGGATTGGTGGATTTTGTTTGATGACTATTAATCCATCGCGTTCACAATCATTTAACGGAACTGTCCATGCACAATTATTGAATCCACCTCCATTACAAATCAATTCTGCTGCACAGACTTTTATACCTTCGGAATTGTTATATGTCCAGTGACTTTCAGTAGGGTTGGCATATCCAAAAAGTCCAAATCCTTTTTTTTGTACATTAACCCAAGCATTCGAACTTAAATTATTAAATAATAAAAGTCCACAAACGAATAAGATTTTTAAATAATTTTTTTTCATTCTTTTTGTGGCTTTTAATTCAAAACCTGCTGAAAACTTTAGTTTAAGTAAAATTGAATTTGAAACTTAAAAATACAAATGCGCGCCTTTAGTATTAATAATTTCAATGCAATGATAGAAGGAATTTTTATTTATAGTGGTCTATATAAAATGAATAATAATTTCAAAATTTATGATTAAAACAAGGGTTTGAAGTTAGCGTCAAAAGATTTATAACATTAAAAATTTTGATACAAAACCATGTTACAATTCAGCCTTGAATAATTAAAAAATGAGTTGTTGCATTGAAAAAAAGTAGTGATTATCTAAATTTATTTAGAAAAGCTATCAAAAACAAATCGAATGAATGAAAAAGAAATTTTGTATTATTATGAAAAATCAATATTCAATAATATAAAAATTAAACCATTGAAATAGTAGAGCGTTTAAATAAAGACTGAAAGAAGTAAATTATAAAATATTTGAAGCAAAAGTAAAACAATTCTTTGTAGGGTATTTTGGTTTTTTTGTATCATTAATGCTTGTCATAATTGGTTTGAATTTTAAAAATTAGAATTTATAAAAGCAATTTTCGAAAGTTTTTTTGTTTATCTAAACCACATATATTTGTGTTATGACAAAACTATTGGAAAAAGCATTTGAGGAATTAAACAAATTGCCCGAAAATGAGCAAGATAATTTTGCACAACTCATCATTGAAGATTTGAAATGGGATAATTCATTTACAACTTCACAAGATGTGTTATTATCAATGGCAAATGAGGCTTTGGAAGAATACAAAACTGGAAAAATTTAACTTTCCCCATGCGCGTAATCATTCAACGAGTAACACAAGCACAAGTTCAAATTGATGGAAAATTATTTTCAGAAATTGGAAATGGTTTATTGGTTTTATTAGGAATTGAAGATGCTGATTCCGATGAAGACATCAATTGGTTAGCACAAAAAATAGTAAATCTTCGTGTGTTTAACGATGAAAATGGTGTAATGAATATTTCACTCATTGATGCCAATTTCGATATTTTATTGGTGAGTCAGTTTACACTTTTTGCATCCACTAAAAAGGGCAACCGACCTTCATATATCAAAGCAAGCAGACCAGAATTTGCTATTCCATTGTATGAAAAAATAATAGCAAAGTTGGAAGAACTATTAGGCAAAAAAATAGCCACAGGAACATTTGGTGCCGATATGCAAATCAGCTTAACCAATAATGGTCCTGTGACAATTATGATTGATAGTAAATTGAAGGAATAGTTGATAGACCATAGACGATTGTCCATGGTCTATGGTCCATCGTCTATTAACTATTAACCAACTGCAACAAGCTTTCGAACATAATGCGTCCATCAGTATTGTAAATATCAGCATCTACCGCGCGTTCTGAGTGAGGCATCATGCCAAATACGTTTCGGTTTTTGTTACAAATTCCAGCAATATTATCCAAAGCACCATTCGGGTTTGTTTCAACTGAAACATTTCCATTTTCATCACAGTACCTGAATAAAATTTGGTCGTTTGCTTTCAAATCTATTAGTAATTCATCATTGCAATAAAATCTTCCTTCACCATGTGCAATGGGAATTTTTAAAGCTTTTCCCACTTCATTTAAACTGGTAATTTTACTGTTATTGGTTTCGGTTTTTATAAAAACATTTTTGCAATTAAACTTTTGATGGTCGTTATGCAATAATGCGCCTGGCAATAAACCACTTTCGCAAAGAATTTGAAAACCATTACAAACTCCCCAAACCAATCCGCCATTATTGGCAAATTCAATTACACTTTGCATAATTGGCGAAAAGCGAGCAATAGCACCGCTACGCAAATAATCGCCATAGCTAAAACCACCTGGTAAAAACACTAAATCTACATTTTGTAAATCAGTATCTTTATGCCAAAGTTCTACTACTTCTTGGCCAAACATATTTTGAAATGCCCAAACTGCGTCTTTATCGCAATTACTTCCCGGAAAAATTAATACACCTATTTTCATATTTTTTGCTACTGGCTGCTGGCTCCTTGCCTCTGACCTTTTGTTACGTATTTATTAATTGTCGTCATTTCGATCACGCCTTGGCGTGATCGAAATGACGTTATTTTTTGTCCAAGGTTGGTGTCCTCACCAACCTTTTAAAATGCTTTCCAACCTTGCGCTTTTAACGCATGTTTTTGCCCGCCTTTACTAATCATGTGCAAGCCTTCTTCAGCTTTAGTAACATGACCAATTACAGTAAAATCAGGATGGTTTTCTAATTTATTATAATCACTTTGTTTAATGGTAAACAATAATTCATAATCTTCGCCACCGCTTAAGGCTGTTAAAGTTGGATCTAAATCTAACTCGCGCGCCATGTTGTAAGTAGTTGCATCAATCGGAATTTTTTCTTCGTAAATAGTAACACCAACCTTTGATTGCTCTGCAATATGAAACAATTCCGAAGCCAATCCATCACTAATATCAATCATAGAAGTTGGTTGAATGTCCATTGCTTTAAAAAACTCAATAATATCTTTTCTTGCTTCTGGCTTTAACTGACGTTCTAAAATATAATCATGTCCTGCCAAGTCTGGTTGCATTTGCGGATTATCAATAAACACACGTTTTTCACGCTCTAACAATTGATAGCCAGCATATGCACCACCCAAATCGCCACTCACACAAATTAAATCAAACTCTTGTGCGCCAGTTCTATAAACTATTTCTTTTTCGTTGGCTTCGCCAATAACAGTAACACTAATAATTAAACCTTGTTTACTAGCGGTAGTATCGCCACCAACCAAATCAATTTTATATTTTTCGCAGGCTAAATTGATGCCTTCATATATTTCGGCAATGGCTTCAACACTAAATTTACTGCTCATTCCAACCGAAACAGTAATTTGTTTTGGTGTGCCGTTCATGGCATAAATATCACTTGCGTTTACGCTTACTGCTTTGTAACCCAAATGTTTTAAAGGAAAATAACTCAAATCAAAATGAACGCCTTCCAATAATAAATCGGTAGAAACCAAAGTAACTTTATCTTTGGTAGGATTTATAACTGCTGCATCATCACCAACACCTTTAATGGTATTGTTTTTTAATTCAATGTTTTGAGTTAATTGTTTGATTAAGCCAAACTCGCCAATTTCTTCTAGTTTTGTTGTTTCAGGTTCATTGAACATGGGCGCAAATTACAAAAAATTATAGAAGAGAAGTTGCGTATTTTTTATTTTTTTGTAATGTTGAAAACAAATAAAATCCTATGCTAAATTTGCTGTTATAAAAACAAGTATGAAATTAATAATAATTGGTTCGGGAATAGCGGGATTAGCCAGCGCGGTTCGTTTACAAGCCATGGGTTTTGAGGTTACCGTTTTAGAAGCCAATGAATATTATGGTGGAAAACTAACCGAATTTAATCAAAATGGTTTTAGATTCGATGCAGGTCCATCTTTATTTACATTGCCACAATTGGTTTTAGATTTGTTTGATATTGCAAAGCAAAACAAGGATAAATTTGAATTTCAACAATTAGAAAAATCATGTAATTACTTTTATGAAGATGGAACCCGATTTACCTCATTTCATAACACCAAAAAAATGACTTCCGAGTTACACGAAAAACTTGGAATGACTGATGTAAAGCCGTTTTTTAGTTATTTGCAAAAAGCTGAATTTAGGTATAAAACAACTGTGCCTATTTTTATTGAAAATAGTTTGCATAAAATAAAAAACTTTTTGAATTTATCTACGCTCAAAGGAATTTTTAGCATTCCGAAATTAAATTTGTTCAATAGCATGAACTATGAAAACGAGCAAGTTTTTACCGATAAAAGAATGGTTCAATATTTTAACCGATTTGCAACTTATAATGGCAGCAATCCATACCAATCGCCAGCATTACTAAATATGATTCCACATTTGGAAAGTAATATTGGCACTTTTTTTCCTAAATATGGCATGCATCAAATTAGCGAAAGTATTTACCAATTGGCTGTTGATTTAGGGGTAAATTTTGAGTTCAATAAAAAGGTTTCTGAAATTGTTTTAGATGAAAATAACAAACAAATTAAAGGTGTAAAAGTAGGGGAGTTGTTTTATAAAGCTGATGTGGTAGTTTCAAACATGGATATTTACCCTACCTATAAAAAATTATTGACTAACATACCTCATCCTGAAAATATTTTAAAACAAGAAAAGTCGTCATCGGCATTGATTTTTTATTGGGGAATAAACAAAAAATTTACAGAATTAGATTTACATAATATTTTTTTTACTGAAAATTATGAAGCAGAATTCAAGCATATTTTTGAGCAAAAAACCATTTATAATGACCCAACAATTTATATAAACATAACTTCAAAATATAAAACTGACGATGCTCCAGCAGGCTGTGAAAATTGGTTTGTTATGATAAATACGCCCAATAATCAAGGGCAAAATTGGGATGAATTAATTATTGAATCTCGAAAAAATATCATTGATAAATTAAGTAGGATTTTAAAGGTAAATATTTCTGAATTGATAATCAGTGAATCCATTTTAGATCCAAGAAGTATTGAATCTAAAACCAGCAGTCATTTGGGAGCATTATATGGAAATGCAAGTAATAATAGGTATGCTGCATTTTTAAGACATAAAAATTTTAGTTCTAACATAAAAGGTTTGTACTTTTGTGGCGGCTCAGTTCATCCTGGTGGAGGAATTCCATTGTGTTTGAATTCGGCTAAAATTGTTGAAAATTTGATTAAGGAGGATTATAGAAAGTAATTGCATTTCGACAAGCTCAATGCCCGCGGTCGTTGAGCTTGTCGAAACGAACTTTGATTAAAAAAATAAGTAAACTGATATGAAAAAAGAAAATATTGCCATAATTATATTAATCATTTTATACGCTGTTGGACTAATTGGTTCTACAGTTTTCCATATTGATTTAATAAAACTAACACCTATCAATTTGATGATTAGTGCAGCTATTTTATTTTATTTTCACCAACCTAAAAATGCAATGTTTTGGATTTGGGCATTGGGAGTTTTTCAAGCAGGTTATATTTTAGAGTTATTAGGTGTTACTACAGGAAGAATTTTTGGACAATATTTGTATGGCAATAACCTAGGTTTTAAAATAGCCGATGTGCCTGTAATTATTGGCTTAAACTGGGTAATGCTTTGTTATGTATCTATGCATGTTTGTCAAATTGTTTTAAATAAAATATTACCAAACAAAAACGTTCATATGCTGGCAAAAGCAGCTTTAGGAGCTTTATTCATGCTCATTATTGATATTTTTATTGAAAACATTGCTCCACAATTAGATTTTTGGTATTGGAAAAACAGTGTTGTGCCCATTCAAAATTATACTGCGTGGTATATTTTTTCTTTTGCATTTATATTTATTTATCATCAGTTGGAATTACCATTAACCAATAAAATAGCACCTTGGCTTTATGGTTTACAATTGGCTTTTTTTGTTGGTTTAAATTGCTTGTATTAGATTTTATTTTAGAATAAATATATTTGAATGATGAAAATTTCAATATTAATAATTTCAGTAATTTTATTATTTAGCTGTTCAAATAATCAAAAAACAAATGAGCCAAATAATATTCAAACACCAAATGATGAAAGCAAACAAGCTAAAGTAATTAGTGAAGATTTAATCAAAATAAACATACTTGGTACTTGGATTTCAAATGATGATAAGAAGTCAAAAATGATTTTTACAAAAGAATTTATAGTTGATATTTATGATAATGAAATAATAGATACACTTAGTTATCTAATTGAAAATAAAGGCAAAGAATCATTACTGAAAACCATAGATTTAAAAGCCAATATTGAATTTAATTATTCAATTGATTATTTGACTTCAAAG
>CAISTO010000214.1 GCA_903888395.1 uncultured Bacteroidota bacterium
ATTTTCCGAAATGTTTAAAAGGCTTAACACCGAGTCAGCAATTTTAAATTGTTGAAATTGCGAATTATAATTACTGTCTTTTTTTAGTTCTGTTTCAATGGCTATCAAATCAATGCCGCAAAGTGGACTTACATCGTTGATATTATTTGATTTTACCAAATAAGAAACAATAGAACGTATTTGCGATGCATCCGTTTGCTCTATTGGTTTTGGGTTAGCTATAATTTTTGTTCCATCAAACAAATTGTTTTTTACCATTAACATTTCTAACCTGTTTTGCTGGCTATTACGCGAAATCATAAAACCATTTACCGGCCCAATGACCATTAATAAATGAACAATGGCTAAGCTTATTGGAATCAATTTGATGTTTAAATTTTTAGAAATTACGCCATAAAAAGTAATGCCAGCAAGCCATAAACTTAACCCTAAAATATAATAACGCTCTGTAGTAATTCCATATTGGTTAATTCTTACAAACACTGAAACAAAAAGAAGAACTAACAAAGGAATTATGGACCAATAAAAATATTTCAAAGTAGATTTTACCCATTTGTTCTCATCATTATCTTTAACGGGGTGCAATAACAAAAAGCAGAACAAACCTAAAACCGCATAAGCCAAAATTAAACTTGAAACCCAGCCTTTTGGCAAGGTAAACGCAATCAGTATTTTTATTTCATATGCATATAAAATTCCTAAGTAAAGCGCTGCAATTGGTAATAAAATATACTGTGCAAATATTTTTAAAGGATTTGGATACAAAATTTGCTCGGCATATAAGTTTTCTTTATTGGTAATTCCCGCTAAAAATATACACGATTGGAAGAAAATATTGCACCAAAAGAAAATGGTGCCATAAACTTTGCCGTTCACTTCTAATGCAAACAACTCTTCGCAAGCCAATAACGCACCACAAATTCCTGCATATACCACAATGGTATAAACGCTAGCAGTAATAAAACGCAAAAACAAAGATTTATTAAACTCCCAAAACGAACTTAAATTTCCTTTTTGCAAAAAAGCCGAAAATGCCACAGCTAAATGACCAACCAAAAGCAATACAAAATTCCGTTGAAAAATGTTTTCTGTCCAAATATTAGCAGTATTATAAATGCTAAAATAAAATAAAACAGGAACCAATACTGCCAAAAGTTGCTTTAAAATAGTGTTTGTTTTACTTTCGGTTTTTGATTCAAAAAACAAATAAATAGCTAAGCTAAAACACAAGCCGATATAACTTGTTAAAATAATTTTACTGTACCATATTTGGTTGGCATCACCTACTCCCCACATGCTAGCATGAGCAGTACTGGCAGCAATTAACGAGCAAAGTACAGTAAGCGGAAAACGATGAAATACCTTTAAAAATTCTGTAACAATGAATTTGATAGAAATAAATTTAAGCATAATAATTTGGTTTTATTTGAATGCAATGTAGGAAATAGAACTAAAAATGGTAAATATTAGTATAAATGTACTACATACAACCCAAAATTTCCACTCGCCACATGAGTACAAAAATACTAAGTAACGCTGCTATAAATAGCTATAAAAAATAACCTCGTAGAGGTTAAACTATTGTAACTTCAACGCTAAACATAAATAACCAAAAGCCTCGTAGAGGCGACACTTTGTTGCTGTTGTTACGCCTCTACGAGGCTTTTAGTTTGGTGGTTTTGTTTTACTTTTACAATAGTGTCGCTTCTACGAAGCTACAAGTAAAACTAAATGAAGTTTGTAAAAAACCCAAAATTTCCACGCACAACACGAGCAAAAAAACGCAAAAAACACTAAGAAAGGAGCAAAAAATTATAATAAATCACCTAATAGAAACCTCGTAGAGGTGATACTATTGTAACTTGAATGCTAAATATAAATAACCAAAAGCCTCGTAGAGGCGACACTTTGTTGCAGTTGTTGCGCCTCTACGAGGCTTTTAGTTTGGTGGTTTTGTTTTACTTTTACAATAGTGTCGCTTCTACGAAGCTTTAATATTTAAAATGTGTGGTTTTTGCTAAAGCAAGTGCACTTGCTTATAGCAATATTCCGTTACATCCAACCCAAAATTTCCACTCGCCACATGAGTACAAAAACACCGCAAATACTGAGTAATGCTGCAAAAATTGATTGCAGTTTAATGGTTTCTTTTCCTAAGAAAAATGCAGTCAGAATTACTGAAATAGGCAAGAAAGAAAAAATAGTTTGCGCTATAGAAACATTCATCATGGAGGCTGCTAACATTGACATGCTTACTCCCAACACTGGACCAAAAACAGTTCCAATAAAAATAGGTTTAAAAAACACTTTATTAGAGGTAATTTCTTTAAGTTCTTTCCATACATTTACCTTAAAAATTCCAATGGCATAAATAAAAACTACACCCACAAACATGCGTATCCAAGTAGCGTGAACAGGCGAAAGCGATTGTCCGTTAGCGTCAAACAAAACCAAACCTTTTTTGGCAAAAACCAACCCAATTCCTTGACAAACCGCACCAAGAACAGCATAAACAACACCTTTTAGCAAATGCTTTTTATCTAATTCTTCGTGGTTATGCGCATTACTTTTTATAAACCAAGCGATGCCAATAATGGAAATAAACATTCCTATAACACCAATAATATTGATGTTTTCGTTCAACATAAAAATGCCTCCTACCAATGCTGCGGCTGGCGCAAAAGTGTTAAACAAACTGGTGCGGCTGCTTCCTAAAATTTTGAATGCTGTAAAAGCAAAATGATCGCCAATGCTTAAGCCAATAATGCCCGAAATTCCTAACCAAATCCATTGCATAGCAACCGGTTTTGAAAACAATGCAAGCGGATTTATTCGATAAATAATACAAGTTATAAAACTTAATAAAATAAGCGCATATAATAACCGAACCCTATTAACCGAAACTGGCGCATATAACTTAGCTGCTTTGGTAAACGAAAACGTTCCAATAGTCCAACAACCTAATGTAATTAAAGCAGCTATTATTCCTGTAGTTTGATTCATTTTTTAAATTGCTAAATGGTTATATTGTTTATGGGTTTTTCTGTTTAAGTCATTGCGAGGAACGAAGCAATCTCATTGTTTTGTTATCGTAAGATTGCTTCACTTCATTCGCAATGACGCTAAAATCCATGGTCTATCGTCCATAAACCATCAACTAATTCAACCTTCTTCCAATAATTTCCTTCACCCTTTGATACAACAAAAACGGACTAAAAGTTCGCCAAGGCATGTTGTCAAATTCACCTCCAAAATTGATATAATAATCAATATTGGCTTGCTTCATTTCATGTAACACATGCTCTTGAAAATTTAGCGCTACAATCCAACCTTCGTCTTCCACATCCTGAAACCATTCCTCATAATAACTGTCATCGCTGGTGTGAAAATTCAACACATTTTCGCCAATCAATATAAATTTATCAATACCTGCAGCGTTAAAAACTTCCATCACATCGCGTTTTAAATACATAATATCGTTATGCAACGCATCATTCCATTCGCCTATTAATTCAGCTATTAAAAAGCCATTTTCATAATCGGCAAAAAGTATTTTTACATATAAAGTTGGGGTTCCAAATTCATCCCATTGCGGGTGAATGAGGTAATTATAAATTTGGTTGGTAAAATCAAATTCACTGTATTCTTTTTCATAAAATGGGGAGTTTTCATCGTCCTCACTTTTATAAATATCTCGCCATAAATAATGTGGCTCAATGTGATCCATAGTTGTCTAATTATCGTTTAAAATCGGTTTTTAAAACCCTAAAAGTTGTTCGTCTATTCACCTGATGTTCTGCTTCAGTACAATCTATTCCATCGATACAATCGTTCAATAATTTACTTTCGCCATAACCTACAGAAACCATTCTGCCTTTGGTGATTCCTTTGGTGATTAAATAATTCAAACAGCTTTGCGCACGTTTTTTTGAGAGTTCTAAATTATAATCTGCGGGCGCACGGCTATCGGTATGTGAGCCAATTTCAATGGTAATAGTTGGGTTGTTTTTTAAAATAATAGCCAATGAATCCAACACCTCTTTTGATTCAGCGCGCAAATCGTATTTATCTAAATCGTACAAAATTCCCTGTAAAGTAAAATCAACTTCGGGTGCGGGAATGGCATCTAAATAAATGGTAAATTCTACCACAGAATCCTTTTGTAAACCAATACTTGAAATATGAATGGGTGTGCTAGCAAAATAACCACTTTTATTGGCAATTAACGATTGCAAAGCATTCAAAGGAATTTCACCGCTAAACTCTCCTTTTTCAGTTGTATTGACGGTAAATAAATTCTTTCCTTCATTATTGGTTAAAGCCACCAACGATTTACTAATTGGCGCATTGGTTTCACGTTCCAATACTTTTCCTTTTACCAAAAACACAAACGGTTTTATTGAAATACCATAAATGTCATCATCGCCTAATCCATCCATTCTGTTGGATGTAAAAAATGCAATTGGCAAATTAGGTTTTTGCACATTAGCAGGCAAATAAGCAATTCCAAAATCATCGCCACCGCTGTTAATTGGCGACTGTAAATTTTGAGGAACTTTATACGTATTAGCTGAATCTTGTGTTTTAAAAATATCTAATCCACCCAAACCAATTTTTCCTTTGGTGGAATAAAAAAGTTCGTTGTTTTCACTGATAAACGGGAACATATCATCGTCAAAAGTATTCACCATATTTCCCAAATTTTTGGGTGTTTGCCACATCGCTTTTAACTCATCAAACTGACTTACATAAATGTCTTTTTCGCCAAAACCACCAGCCATGTCACTGCTAAAAAACAACTTTTTACCATCAGCACTTAAACTCGGTTGACCACAACTAAAACTATCGGAATTAAAAGGCAATAAACTAGGTTCGCCCCACAAATTATTTTGCTTATAACTTACATATATTTTGCAGTTAATTCCTTTGCCATCTGTGCCATTACATTGTGTAAAATATAGGGTGTTTTGAGTTAAATCTAAGCAAGCTGTTCCATCGTTATAAACGCTATTAACTTTGCCTTGTACATTGTTTGGTTTGCCATAACCTGAAGTATAATCAGCTTCAAAAATATCACACATTTTTTGGCCCGTCCATTCAAAAACCAAACTACCTGAACTTTCTTTCCTGCTCGATGTCCAAAATACTTTTCCGTTGCTATAAAAAGGAGCAAAATCGCCAAATTCTGTGTTCCATTCTTTTACATTATTAATGGTAAATTTTTGCGGATTTGCTTTCCATTGCTGCGCAATATTGCATGATTGTAAAGCTAATTTTCCTTTTTTATCTTCTGGCATTTCAAACAAATAATCACCAAAAGTGCGGCTTGCTTCATCGTACTTTTCAAAATATTTTAACAAATTACCATAGCTGTAAAGAATAGCAGGATCGGGGTATTTGGCGTTAATTACTTCTTCATACCACTTAAAAGCTTGCGCATAATTATTTCCTAATCGGTAGCTTTCAGCAATGTAAAAAAGCACTTTTTGTTTTTGCTCAGGATCTTTAATTTTAGGATAAACTTTTTTGTACAAACCCGCTGCGGTATTGTATTTCTTACCATTATAAGCATTGGTTGCTCTATCTAATTCAAACTGATAAGAAGGTTGGTTTTGCTGCGCAAATAATTTTTGCGAAAGCAAAACTATTAATAAAACGGAAACTATTAAGCGTATTTTCATGGCAGAGTTTATTATAAAAGCTTCATCAAATATATGGTGTAATCAGCCGCTTTGCAATAGTATTTATTGCTACAATAAAAATTTTACTGTAGTCCGTTGCTTATTTTTGCTTCCAGTCTACGCTTACTATAATTTCATTTCTTCTTCTAATTAATTGAAATGGGGGATTATAGGCTAAAAATCGATAGTTACCTTGACTTATAATGTCGTTTTGTAAAAGTAGTTTTTGAAGTTTTTCAGAATAAACTTTTATGTCTTCATCAGTGGCAAACCCGCCAAATTTTATAACGGCTACATACTCTTCCGGAATTTTTTTTACCTCTACACTTGCATTATTTGGCTTAGGTAAATTCTCAACTGAATAATTAGCTGGCATAACAAAACTCATGCTTGAATTACTGTCATTAATATCCATTCTAACTGGAGCCGTCATTGCTATTTTAGTTTCTTTATCGTTACCGCCAAATATATATCCTGCTAACTTGTTAAAACCAGGACTAGCAAGCTCTTTGTAGGTTTTTGCCTTGGAATAAACAGTGGCCAAAACCGCTGAAGGATAAAAACGAATTTCAAATTCCGGATACTTTTTTACTACTGTGAATTTTTGTTCTTCCACTTGTTGGTTTGTAATGTATCTAAATGCTTGAAAAAGCAATACTAAAACCAATAATACGGATAGTGTAATAATTGTTGTTTTCATGTTTTTTGTATTAAATAATTTCTATAAAATAAACACTTTTAAAATTAAGGAACAGGATCAAAACCGCTTCCACCCCATTGATGGCAAGAACCAATTCGTTTAATAGCCAAATAAGTTCCTTTTAAAACTCCATATTTCGTAATTGCATCTACTGCATATTGGCTACAAGTGGGATTATACCTACAAGCTTTTGGCAAATAGGGAGAAACCAGCTGTTGGTAGCCTTTAATTAATAGGAGAAACGGGAATTGAATGATCTTTTTCAAGGTGGAGCGCTATTAAATTAATCACTTTTTGCAATGAGTTTTCTGCCTGATTGTATGCTAAATTTGTTTTACTAATATAAGCAATTGAAATGGCAATTTGTTTGCTTTGCAATGCAGTATTATTCAATAATAAATGCTTATTTAATCGATAAATTTCTCTGATTTGGCGTTTAATTCTATTTCTGTCTACTGCTTTTTTAAAATTTCGTTTTGGAACGGTAATTAAAACCTGGCAATTAGCTTGCTGTTCAGCAACAAAAGCCATAGACACTTTAAATGGAAAAACATAGACACTGTAATTCCCTTTGGAATAAAGTGCTTCTATTATTTTTTGTGATATAACTTTTTCTTGTTTGGGGAAACTATAATTCATCATAAAACAAGGACTGTTTAAGTGATATTTACATTGGTTGGTTTACAAACAAAAAAAACACATGTATTAATCAAATACGATGTGTGATAAAATAAAAAACAAATCCCGAATTCTAATCCTGTAGAGTAAAACTCGGGATAAGGCTTTCTATTTCTTGTGACGTCTTTCGTCAGAAACTGTTAATTTTTTTCTTCCACGTGCTCTACGAGAAGCAATAACTTTTCTGCCCGAAGCCGATTCCATTCTTTTACGGAAACCGTGTTTGTTTCTTCTTTTTCTTACCGATGGTTGGTATGTACGTTGTGCCATGAGCTTATTTTTTTAGGACTGCGAATGTACTTTTTTTTATAAAAATAAAAAAAGTTATTCGCAAATAATTAACTTTTTTATTGGTTGTTGTTCAGGTTGTTGCAAAATAAAAATGCCATCCGTTTCGGGATGGCACTTTTTTAAATTTGATTTCTGTTTAAAAGAAAAGAAATTAGTGTGCAGCTTCAACAGCAACAGTTGTGTCAACAGCAGTTGTGTCCATCATTTGTGCTTCAGTAGCAGCTAATGAATCAGCAACTTGTTGTGCAGCTGTGATTGAATCTTGCATTTTTTGTGCATCTAATTTTGCTTTTTCTTCAGCAGAAGGACCACAAGCTACGATAGCTAACATAGCAGAAGCGGCAACGATTGATAATACTTTTTTCATTTTGTTTGATTTTTTAATTAAGTGAGTTTCTAATTCGGAGGCAAATATATGACTAATTTGTTAATAACAAAATTTTTTTTATTTATTTCTCATATAAATTATAATTGGCACACCTACAAAATCAAATTCATCTCTGATTTTGTTTTCCAAATAGCGTTTGTAAGAGTCCGTAACATACTGTGGGTGGTTACAGAAAAATGCAAATCTTGGACTTCTACCTGGTAATTGCGTAGCATATTTTATTTTTACAAACTTACCTTTTACACTTGGTGGCGGATAAGTTTCAATTTTTTCAAGTATATAATCGTTGAATTTACTGGTCGAAATTTTACGTTTTCTGTTATCGTAAACGTGTAAAGCTTCTTCTATTGCTTTGAATATACGTTGTTTGGTGGTAGCCGATGTGAAAACTATTGGAACATCATCAAATGGTTTTAG
Source organism: uncultured Bacteroidota bacterium (assembly GCA_903888395.1). Classification (GTDB taxonomy): domain Bacteria; phylum Bacteroidota; class Bacteroidia; order UKL13-3; family UKL13-3; genus JAAFJM01. The sequence continues at coordinate 8,156 of CAISTO010000214.1, forward strand.
TTTTTCACGAATGGTTTTTTCAAATTCTAACGAAGTTTTATGGTCTTTTTCAATTAAATCCCATTTATTTACTAAAATGACTAGTCCTTTATTGTTTTTTACAGCTAAGGTTACCAAGTTCATGTCTTGATTATCTAATCCAACTGTTGCATCAATTACCAAAACAACTACATCACAATCTTCTAAAGCTTTGATACTGCGCATTACAGAATAAAATTCTAAATCTTCTGTTACGCGGTTTTTTCTACGAATTCCTGCGGTATCAACCAACACAAATTCTTTATCAAATAATTTATAATGCGAGTTAATGGCATCACGGGTAGTTCCAGCTACATCGGTTACAATGTTTCTTTCTTGCCCAAGCAATGCATTAATTAAACTAGATTTACCAACATTTGGTCTGCCAACTATGGCAATTTTTGGCAACTCCACTTCATCTGCATCAATATCTTGATCTTCAAAAGTTAAATGTTTCATTGCTTCATCCAGCAAATCGCCAGTTCCTGAACCACTTGCCGATGAAATATTATAAATATTATCAAAGCCTAAAGCCCAAAATTCGTGCGCATCTAACTGACGGTTTGAATTGTCAACTTTATTCACAACCAATAAAACTGGTTTTTTACTTTTGCGAAGCATCAGCGACAATTCTGTATCTAAATCGGTAATTCCTACTGATACATCCACCATAAACAATAACACATCCGATTCTTGAATGGCTATTTTTACTTGATTTCTAATTGCTGCTTCAAAAATATCTGCACTGTTTGGAACGTATCCTCCAGTATCAATTACATTATATTCCTTGTCAAGCCATTCAGCTTTTCCGTAATGTCTATCACGTGTTACTCCGCTAAAATCGTCAACTATGGCGTGTTTGTTACCAGTTAAACGATTAAAAAGCGTTGATTTGCCAACATTTGGCCTTCCTACTATTGCTACTATATTTCCCATTAAAGCGGCAAATGTAGGTTATTTTTAGTGTTTTGGTTAAAAAATGTTGATAAGTGAGATTGAATTAAAAGATTACAAGGATAGAAAATTGAAAAAATTGCCTTTTAAAAGCTATTACATCTTTAATAAATCTGTGGATTCTGTAAAATCTGTGGCTAAAAAAATTTATATTTGCCAATTATGACCAATGATCAATTAAAAAATTTAGACGAAAGAGTGTTTGCGCTGAGGAGGTATCTTTGACGTTGCTTTTAAATTACAACAAATAAAAGAAGAAGAGGATTTAACTTTAGAACCTGGCTTTTGGGATAATCCTAAAAAGGCAGAATCCGTGCTAAAAGGCATTAAACAAAAGAAAATTTGGACTGAAGGATTCGATGTCGCACTTGCCAAAGTAGAAGACTTGGCGGTGCTTTACGAGTTTTACCAAGCCAATGAAGTTAGTGAAGAAGAGCTGAACCTAAACTATTCGGAAACTTGTAAAATAGTGGAAGAATTAGAACTAAAAAACATGCTCAGTGGTGAGGAGGATATGTTTAATTGCATCATCAATATTAATTCTGGAGCAGGAGGAACTGAAAGCCAAGATTGGGCAGAAATGCTCATGCGCATGTACATTATGTATGCTGATAAAAAAGGCTTTAAAGCCGCTGTTGTAGATGAACAAGCAGGCGATGGCGCAGGAATAAAATCATGTTCTATAGAAGTAGAAGGTGAATTTGCTTATGGTTTTTTAAAGGGTGAAAGTGGCGTGCATCGTTTGGTGCGTATTTCTCCTTTTGATAGCAATGCACGCAGACATACCAGTTTTGCTTCGGTTTATTGTTACCCAATTATTGACGATACCATTGAAATTGATATTAAAGATGCTGATATTGAAATTCAAACTTCTCGTTCGGGAGGGGCCGGTGGTCAAAACGTAAATAAGGTTGAAACTAAAGTTCAATTAACACATAAGCCTAGCGGTATTGTGATTGTTTGTCAGGTTGATAGGTCGCAAAGTGCCAACAAAGACAGGGCCATGAAAATGCTAAAGTCTCAACTTTATGAAATAGAATTGCGCAAGCAAAATGAGGAAAAAGACAAAGCAGAAGCTGGTAAACGAAAAATAGAATGGGGAAGTCAAATAAGAAATTATGTAATGCATCCTTATAAACTAGTAAAAGACTTAAGAACAGATACCGAAACAAGTAATGTTCAAGCGATAATGGATGGTGATTTAGATTTATTTATTAAAGCTTATTTGATGGAAAATTCTGGAAATTAATGCTTTTGTTGAGGCATAAATTTTATTAAATAAAACCGCTCGTGGCTAACGAGCGGTTTTTGTTTTTATAGGTTTTGCGTTAAAATTTCCAGGTTAATCCCACAAATATATTGCGAGTAGCTGCTGGAAAAAACAATGGTACGGTTGTAGCTTTTCCTTGGCCATCAAGGTAGTTGGTATAACTTTGAACATTTCCTGATGGTGTATAAAGCTGATCGGTTAAATTATTCACTTGAACACTTATGCTTGGTTCCCCATATTTTATCCATTGTTTTAAATTAATTCCAAGCTTTAAATCCATCAAATTATAATCGGCAATACTTACATTTTTATCTTCGCTATTGTCTAAATACTGCATGCTTACAAAACGGTAATTAAGTTCTGCATAAAACCATTTGGTTGGAAATAATCTAATTCCTTGATTAATAATCACGGAAGGCGATAATGTCGCAGTTGCATTTTTCTTAGTAATTACAGTGTCTGCATAAGTATTTGCATCAAAATAATGAAGGTTTATGGTGTTAATGGTGTTTTGGCTAAATGCGGAACTATGTGTTAACCAAATCATTTTATGCAGCTTCCAAATTCCGTCTATTTCTATTCCTTTTCGCACACTTGCACCCACGTTGGTATTGATGGCAACGCCATAAGTGTTTAAACTTCCTGTTGATGCAATTTGATTTTCAAAATCCATGTAAAATAAATTTGCGTTGATGGCCAGTTTTTGATTGTTAAAACTTGCGCCAAACTCATAATCATTAACTGTTTCGTGTTGGATATCGTTTTGCTTAATATTGCTGTAAGGATGTTCATCTTTAAAATAATCAACCCTAGCTGGTTCCCGGTTACTGCTGCCAAACATGGCATAGGCATTTATATTTTTATTGAACTGGTGTTTAAAACCTATGCGATAATTTACAAAAGTCCAGTTCATGTTTTCTACCAATAAATTATCGTTATTTAAACCATAAATAGTTCTGTATTCCATTAATTGTGGAGTATAATTGAAGCTTACATTTCTAATTTGAACATCACCAAAAGCATTAGTTTTGCTAGTAATTGAATAGTTTAGTTTTACATTTCCGCTTATTTCATTTTTATTACCTGTATTGAAAAAAGCATTTTGCCCAGGTATAAACTTAGGATTGTATCTGTCAATAGATTGAACTTCTAAAAAATGTTCTCCAGTAAATGAATTGGCGTGCATATTTGCCATCAAATCCCACTTGCCAGTTTTGAATTGATAGTTTAAAAATGCACCCACAAAATATTGATTCAATCGATAGCTTGTCATGGCTTGATATCCGCTATCGTTGTTATGAATTGGCAAATTCAAATATTCGTTTGCAAAACCTCCAAAATACTGAAATTTGGGAGCTTGCCCTCTTACAAAATAAACCGATGAAGTAAAATTGCTTTTGCTATTTATTTGATAAAAGTATTGTAATTGGTAAAATGTTTGTTTAAAAGCATCTTTTTCGTTATTTACCAATGGGTTAAAAGTTCTGTTTGTGTTTAAATATTTATTTTCAATGCCTACATAAGCCAAATTATTTTCTGCATTTCCGCCAAAAATATTGAATTTTAAAACCGACTTTTTCCAAAAATATCCAGCACTGAATAAGTAACTGGTAATTTTAGCTCCAGAATTAATTCTGTAACCGTTTGTTTGTAAATTACTTATTCTACCATAAAAAGCCAGTTTGTTTTTAATCATTCCGCTTTGGTATTCCAAAGTAGCTCGGCTTGATCCAAATGAACCTAAACCAAAATTCATCGTTGCAGATTGTTTGGGAGCCAAATTTTTAGTTAAAATATTTACACTTCCACCAAAACTAGCCACACCATTGGTAGAAGTTCCAACCCCTCTTTGAATTTGAATGCTTTCGGCACTACTTGCCAAATCGGCAAAATTATTAAAGTATACGCCCATATTTTCAGGATCGTTTACCGGAATTCCGTTAACTGTAGTGTTTACGCGGGTTTGATCCATTCCTCTTAACCTAAAAAAGCTGTAACCAATTCCCATTCCGTTATCGCTATAACCATTGATGGATGGTGTGTAATTAATTAAAGAGGGGATATCGGCTCCATAATACTTTAGCGCTATTTGTTTGCCATCGAGCGTGGTTTGAGTTATGGGTAAATTTACATTTGCTTTGATTCCTTTTACTACAAACTCTTGCATGTTTTTTGAGTTGAGCGAATCGGTTTGTGCAAAGCTAATTTGGCTTAACGCCAATAAATTGGATAAAATAATTGTTTTTTTTAACATTTCTGTTATGTTGAATAAGGTAAACAAAACCAATAACAGGGGCTGTTAAAGGCTATAAAATTGTTTATCTAACTCTGAATGTAAAACCCAAAATGTGTTTGCGGCCAGCAAAATTATAAAAAACACATTGGTGGTCTATTTCCTTCGCAAGCATTACCTTGATCAGGTTCAGAGGGTGTAATCTCAGGCTGTTTTTGCAAACAACCACCCCTAAAGACAATGCAATAATAGTTTATTAGTTGATAGTTGGCGGTTGATAGTTGTCAGTCGCCTGTTTTTTATTCAAAAAGTCCGTTCTTACAAAAAATCAAATTCGCTTCTTTTTTTAGTTTTAACTGTGCTAATCCAGTTTCTATGGCCGCTCTTGAATAGTTTTCTTTGTGGTGCAAATGAAACTCCAACGCTTCAAATCGGATGCTTTTAAATTTTACACCAATCGCTGTTAAGCGCCATTCTAAATCTACATCTTCCCCCACTCCGGCTGTAATATAATCCTGGTCAAAACCATTTATTTGTATCAAATGTTTTTTGTAAACTCCTGCGTTGCAACCCCAAATTCCTTCTGTTCTTATTTTGGTTAAAAAGGGAAAATATAGCGCGTATTTTAAGTTGGTAGTTTTGGTAAATAATAAACTTAAAAAATTTAATTTTTGAATACTTTTGGTTTCATAAGCCTGTTTTGTAGTGGCTTCATCAACCATTACTCTTCGTCCAAAACACAAGGTGTTTTCAGTCAAATTATTTACATAGGCTTTTAAAAATTTGGGGTGCGGAACGCAATCGCCATCTAAAAACACAATAACTTCACCGGTTGAGTCTTTTAGAGATTTATTCAACATTTCATTTTTCCTAAAACCCAAATCTTGTTCTTGGCACAAATGTTTGATTTCAAAACTATAAATTACTTGATTTTCTTTGATAAAAAAAGGGGTATTAGCATTATTGTCGTCTTCCGATACAATAACTTCAAAGTTTTTATAGGTTTGCTTTGCCAGTGCTTTAAAAATTAAATCAAGGGCGGCTAAGTTTTTATAAAACGATATAATAATACTAATTTTCATGCGCTTTTTAATGGCTCAAATGTATTGTTTTTTTGTTGCTAACATTGCAAAGCATTATAACAATTTTTAAATTTCATGGGTATAAACGTCTTAATTTTACACTAAAAGTTAATTCAATTTTACCTTTCAATTTTATAAAATTCCTTTGGTGTAACTAATGTATTTATTACTAAACTTGTACTATTATATTAGCGGAACTAAAATGTTAAATAAATCAAAAATATATTGGTATTGTCAGTTTGGGGGCTGGTTCTTTTTTGTACTCATAGAACTAATAACCTATATAAATGTCCTTGGTTACAGCCACGGTTTGCTTATAAATGGATTATCTAATTGGGTGGCCGGTATTTTATTAACTCACATTTACCGATTGATAGTTATCAAAGCAAATTGGTTAAATTTACCATTACAAAAATTGATTCCTCGTGGCGTCTTTATGATTATTTTAGTTTCAATTCCACTATCATTTTTAAATGTAATTCTTGATTTTTATACTATTCCTTCTGGTAATATTGAACAATTTGGTTTAGGAAAAGATTTTTTATCAAGAATAGATTTTGCTGTTTTGCCTATAATTTTCTTCAATTTATCAAAATATGTTTTCCTATGGTCCATTGTTTATCACTTTTTTGTTTATTGGGAAAAACTATTAAAAACTGAAACCGATAAGTTTGAATTACAAGCAGTTTTAAAGGAAACGCAATACAATAATTTAAAAACACAGCTAAACCCTCATTTTTTATTTAATGCATTAAATGGCATTAGGACTTTGGTTGATTTGGATCCAGAAAATGCAAAGGAAGCCATTACAAAGCTGAGTGGTTTATTAAGAGGTTCTCTTAAAATGGAAAAAAATAAAACCGTTGCCTTGCAAGAGGAAATGAATGCGGTAAACGATTATTTAGCCATTGAAAAAATAAGATTTGACGATAGATTAAACATTATTTTAGAAATTTCGCCAGCAACACTTAAGTGTAATTTACCACCCATGATGATTCAAACTTTGGTAGAAAACGGCATTAAACATGGAATTAGCAACTTAAAAAATGGTGGCACAATTTTTATCAAATCATTTGTAAAACACCAAAACACCATTATTCAAATTACAAACAGTGGACAATATAATCCAAATCAAGCAACAAGCGGTTTGGGAATAGAGAACACCAAAGAAAGATTGCGCATTTTGTTTGACGATAAAGCGTGTTTTTCAATAAAAAACTTGGACGAAAAAAACGTAATAACCGAAATAACCTTACCATTATGATAAAAACAATCATTATTGACGATGAGAAATTAGCCCGTGAGGGTTTAAAAACCCTTTTAAAAGAGTTTACTGATATAGAAATTATTGCTGAGGCCAGCAATGCTGACGAGGGTTTAGACTTAATAGACAAACTAAAACCGCAATTAATTTTCCTAGATATTCAAATGCCCGAAAAAACCGGTTTTGAAATGTTAGAAGAATTAATAGAATCTCCAACCATTATTTTTACAACTGCTTACAACGAATTTGCCATAAAAGCTTTCGAGGTAAATGCGCTGGACTATATTTTAAAACCTATAGAAACAAGTCGCTTACGAGAAGCAATTGCAAAAGCAAAAAAGCAAATTGCGCTAGCAGACGAACAAAGTGGAACCCAAAAATTAGCGGAAGACAGCCAAGTATTTATTAGAGATGGAGAACGCTGCTGGTATGTTAAATTAAACAATATTAGGCTAATAGAAAGCAATGGAAACTATGCTAAAATTTTCTTTGATAAATACCAACCTTTAATACATAGAACCTTGAATGCATTGGACGAAAGGCTCAGTCCAAAAATGTTTTTTAGGGCAAATCGTCAGCAAATTA